>NZ_VOXY01000040.1:0-2177 GCF_013420525.1 Acinetobacter sp. YH01003
TTTTCTGACTTAAATTTCGCTCAAATAAACTTCGAGTAATTTAAACCAATCAATCAATGAAATATCTTCGATTAATCAATCAGTAAAAATCCACACAAGTTGTTCTTCATAATCTCTTAATGATCTTAATTTCTGCCTCGTCAGCAGAAATTTTAACGCAAAACACTTCTAAAAACTCAACCCTGTAAGCTAAGTTCGTAGGCTGTTTCGCGTCGGGATGGGTGCATTATAGGGCAATTTCCTACACGTGCAAGTGCTTTTAACTGCTTGTTTTCACGAGTGTTGGATTTTTACGCACTATTTTGGTTCAAAAACACACAAAACTCGCACTAACCCTATAATTTTAAATTAAAAATATGTTTTTCATATTTTTGCAATCTAAATCCGCTTATTTTGTTGGGGCAGCCTCTTTCACTTTCACACTGAGTATTTTTACCGCTTGTTTCGGTACATTTTGATGCATGCCATAGTTGCCTGTTGGTACTTTTACAATTTTATCGACAACATCCATACCTTTAGTGACTTGACCAAATACCGCATAGCCTGCGTTACGTGGACTTCGATTTAAGAAATCGTTATCTACCACATTAATAAAGAATTGGCTGCTGGCAGAATCAGGATGATTCATACGTGCCATTGCCAAGGTACCACGGGTATTTTTCAATCCATTACTTGATTCATTACGAATGGTCGCTTTGGTTGGCTTTTCTTGCATATTGGCATCCATACCACCGCCTTGCACCATAAAGCCTGGGATAACACGATGGAAGATCGTACCGTTATAGAAGTTTGACTTGGCATAGTTTTCAAAGTTCTTTGCAGAAACTGGGGCTTTGTCATTAAACAGTTCGATTTCAATATTGCCCATGCTGGTTGTCATTTCTACCACGGTGTTGGCTGCCATCGTATTGAAGCTGATAAGCATTGCTGCCATGGTAAACATACTTTGTTTTAACATTTGCTGACCAATCCATCTGTGTTGTATTTGCATTGCATCTATATTAACCCGAATTACGGATAAGAAAAGCCCTTGAAAAAAAGGTAGTTAGAGCCATTTAGAAAGTTACGACACAACCCAAAGGCTCTAACTACCATGTACGATTTTACAGAAATTTTTTGTATTGTTGATGATTTTTTCAAAAAATTTGAACCCATCTATTGGCAATTTCTCAAGCAAGAAAACAAACGTCAACGTATCAGACAAGCAACGCTATCTTTATCAGAAATTGTGGCTATCTCCATCTACTATAAAACATCTCAAGTACATAATTTTAAGATGTTTTTTAACTTGCTTTGTCAGTTTGAAAGCAAACTCTTTAAAGACTTGCCTTGTTATAAAAACCTGATTACCCTCATCAATCAGCACCAACTTGCTATTCATGCTTTGCTTTATGCGTTGAGCCAAAAAGATGAAAGTTCATATTTATGGATTGATTCAACACCTTTACCTGTTTGTAAAAATAAAAGAATCCCTAAAGGTCATCATGCTTTAGATGAGATTGCTTCTCGTGGTAAAAGTACGATGGGCTGGTTTTATGGTTGCAAATTACACTTGCTGATGAATCAAGAGGGTGAAATTGTAAATTCAGATTTATCAAACGGACATATTGCTGATCTTAAAAAAGTTGAGGATTTAGTGAATGGCTTATCAGCAACGGTCTATGGTGATAGAGGCTACATTAGCCAACCATTGAAAGAAACACTTAAAGAGCAAGGCATTGATTTAATTACTTATCCAAGAAAAATATGAGAGTGACCTTATTGCCATTTTCTGATGAATTTCATCTACGACAACGTAAAAGAATTGAAACATTGATAGGATTATTGAAAGAAAAATATCACTTAGTTACGAGTAAACATCGTTCGATTGCTGGTTTTTTAGCAGGCGTATTTTCTTCACTATGTGCGTATCAACTTTGCCAAAAGAATAAGCCTAAAATTCATGTGATTAAATCTTTGGCTTATCCGTAACTGGGGTTATATTAATAAGATTATGCGACTAAATCAGTGGTTATTTTTTATCACGCTGGAAAACTTATGTTTGACATCATCCCCCCCTTAAAAGAGGGTGATTCCTACAGCTAGACGCTTATGCCCAAGCGCAAGAATGTTTAGAGCTGAGTTTATATCTCGATCATGAGCTGTACCACAGCTCATGCACTCCCATTCTCTTATTC
>NZ_VOXY01000041.1:0-1940 GCF_013420525.1 Acinetobacter sp. YH01003
GCCAGGCCTCAGCATTTTATTATGGTGATCCCCTGGGCGAAATGCGCCTGGTAAGCAGAGTTTTTGAAATGTAAGGCCTTTGAATAAGACAAAAGGCTGCCTCATCGCTAACTTTGCAACAGTGCCATTTTAAGCGTTATGCTAAGCCCAGGAAGCCGCAGGATCTTTTGAACCACAACTGCATTAACGTCCGCTATTCTGATACGAGTGGATTGTACGCCTGGGAATTCGAGAAAGATGCTCAGAAATTCAGTCTGAAAGTCAAAGGGCAATATATTGCGAACAGCACGATTCATCAGCTCGATGCAGCATTAGACGGGCTGGGGATTGCCTATATTCCCGAGTATGTTGCAGATGGATATATCAAAAGCGGCAAGCTGATTGCTGTTCTGACCGAGTGGTGTCCATATTTTGACGGCTACCATATTTATTATCCTCACCGCCGACAGGATTCTCCTGCGTTTATGGCTTTTCTGCAAGTTTTGCGTGACAGGTACAATAATGGAATAAGATAAATTTATGAGTAAAGGATTATGTCCACGATAAGCACCTGGGTCGATTCCTGGGAGGCGGCCATGAGGGTAGGGAAGCGCCGTCCCGTCAAGTCAGCGTAATGCTCTGCCAGTGTTACAACCAATTAACCAATTCTGATTAGAAAAACTCATCGAGCATCAAATGAAACTGCAATTTATTCATATCAGGATTATCAATACCATATTTTTGAAAAAGCCGTTTCTGTAATGAAGGAGAAAACTCACCGAGGCAGTTCCATAGGATGGCAAGATCCTGGTATCGGTCTGCGATTCCGACTCGTCCAACATCAATACAACCTATTAATTTCCCCTCGTCAAAAATAAGGTTATCAAGTGAGAAATCACCATGAGTGACGACTGAATCCGGTGAGAATGGCAAAAGCTTATGCATTTCTTTCCAGACTTGTTCAACAGGCCAGCCATTACGCTCGTCATCAAAATCACTCGCATCAACCAAACCGTTATTCATTCGTGATTGCGCCTGAGCGAGACGAAATGCGCGATCGCTGTTAAAAGGACAATTACAAACAGGAATCGAATGCAACCGGCGCAGGAACGCTGCCAGCGCATCAACAATATTTTCACCTGAATCAGGATATTCTTCTAATACCTGGAATGCTGTTTTCCCGGGGATCGCAGTGGTGAGTAACCATGCATCATCAGGAGTACGGATAAAATGCTTGATGGTCGGAAGAGGCATAAATGCCGTCAGCCAGTTTAGTCTGACCATCTCATCTGTAACATCATTGGCAACGCTACCTTTGCCATGTTTCAGAAACAACTCTGGCGCATCGGGCTTCCCATACAATCGATAGATTGTCGCACCTGATTGCCCGACATTATCGCGAGCCCATCTATACCCATATAAATCAGCATCCAGGTTGGAATTTAATCGCGGCCTCGAGCAAGACGTTTCCCGTTGAATATGGCTCATAACACCCCTTGTATTACTGTTTATGTAAGCAGACAGTTTTATTGTTCATGATGATATATTTTTATCGGCACTGTTGCAAATAGTCGGTGGTGATAAACTTATCATCCCCTTTTGCTGATGGAGCTGCACATGAACCCATTCAAAGGCCGGCATTTTCAGCGTGACATCATTCTGTGGGCCGTACGCTGGTACTGCAAATACGGCATCAGTTACCGTGAGCTGCAGGAGATGCTGGCTGAACGCGGAGTGAATGTCGATCACTCCACGATTTACCGCTGGGTTCAGCGTTATGCGCCTGAAATGGAAAAACGGCTGCGCTGGTACTGGCGTAACCCTTCCGATCTTTGCCCGTGGCACATGGATGAAACCTACGTGAAGGTCAATGGCCGCTGGGCGTATCTGTACCGGGCCGTCGACAGCCGGGGCCGCACTGTCGATTTTTATCTCTCCTCCCGTCGTAACAGCAAAGCTGC
>NZ_VOXY01000042.1:0-1748 GCF_013420525.1 Acinetobacter sp. YH01003
GAAGTAGGCATGCATCTTAGGCAAATCCGGGGTGCTCTATGCTGAGATCTGATAGCAAGCTGTACTTGTACAGTGAAGTGGCTGATACCCTGCTTCCAGGAAAAGTCTCTAAGCTTCAGTTACACTGGAATCGTACCCGAAACCGACACAGGTGGTCAGGTCGAGTAGACCAAAGCGCTTGAGAGAACTCTGCTGAAGGAACTAGGCAAAATGGTACCGTAACTTCGGGAGAAGGTACGCTGTTGATGGTGATAGGACTCGCTCCTTGAGCTGTCGACAGCCTCAGAAACCAGGCCGCTGCAACTGTTTATTAAAAACATAGCACTCTGCAAACACGAAAGTGGACGTATAGGGTGTGATGCCTGCCCGGTGCTGGAAGGTTAATTGATGGGGTTAGCGTAAGCGAAGCTCTTGATCGAAGCCCCAGTAAACGGCGGCCGTAACTATAACGGTCCTAAGGTAGCGAAATTCCTTGTCGGGTAAGTTCCGACCTGCACGAATGGCATAATGATGGCGGCGCTGTCTCCAGCAGAGGCTCAGTGAAATCGAATTCGCCGTGAAGATGCGGTGTACCCGCGGCTAGACGGAAAGACCCCGTGAACCTTTACTGCAGCTTGACATTGAACTTTGACCTTACTTGTGTAGGATAGGTGGGAGGCTTTGAAACTTGGACGCTAGTCCGAGTGGAGCCGTCCTTGAAATACCACCCTGGTAATGTTGAGGTTCTAACTCTGTCCCGTTATCCGGGACGAGGACCATGTCTGGTGGGTAGTTTGACTGGGGCGGTCTCCTCCTAAAGAGTAACGGAGGAGTACGAAGGTGCGCTCAGCGTGGTCGGAAATCACGCGTAGAGTATAAAGGCAAAAGCGCGCTTAACTGCGAGACCCACAAGTCGAGCAGGTACGAAAGTAGGTCTTAGTGATCCGGTGGTTCTGTATGGAAGGGCCATCGCTCAACGGATAAAAGGTACTCTGGGGATAACAGGCTGATACCGCCCAAGAGTTCATATCGACGGCGGTGTTTGGCACCTCGATGTCGGCTCATCTCATCCTGGGGCTGAAGCAGGTCCCAAGGGTATGGCTGTTCGCCATTTAAAGAGGTACGCGAGCTGGGTTTAGAACGTCGTGAGACAGTTCGGTCCCTATCTACCGTGGGCGCTGGAAATTTGAGAGGATCTGCTCCTAGTACGAGAGGACCAGAGTGGACGAACCTCTGGTGTACCGGTTGTGACGCCAGTCGCATCGCCGGGTAGCTATGTTCGGAAGGGATAACCGCTGAAAGCATCTAAGCGGGAAGCCTACCTCAAGATAAGATTTCCCCGAGGCTTTATGCCTCCTAAAGAGCCGTTGAAGACTACGACGTTGATAGGTTGGATGTGGAAGCATAGCGATATGTGAAGCTGACCAATACTAATTGCTCGTGAGGCTTGACTATACAACACCCAAACAGTTGGGGTTGTATGCTCAATCGATTCAAATCCAATCAGTCAATTCAGACTGATCTTGATTTAGTTAACGCTAAACAATAAAATTCAGACCCAATACAGCCCAATCTGTTACAGATTCGGAAAACGCAGTGCATCACCATCGTGAATAAGACCAATGCAAGTCTCCGTAAACAGTTGTGCTGGCGACCATAGCAAGAGTGAACCACCTGATCCCTTCCCGAACTCAGAAGTGAAACCTCTTCGCGCTGATGGTAGTGTGGGGTTACCCATGTGAGAGTAAGTCATCGCCAGCTCATTATTC
>NZ_VOXY01000043.1:0-1482 GCF_013420525.1 Acinetobacter sp. YH01003
TGTTATTCCCAAGTAGAAATGTCCTACCTAATAACCAAATAGAAATGTCCTATATGGACATTTCCAAGTCAAGCACAGGATTTAGATTTCGTTGTTCAATCGCTGTTTTCTGTGCACGTCTGCTTGGCATCTTTTGAGAACGATTACGTTTGTTTTGCTGTTCCAGTTCTTCATGCTGTTGTTGGATATGATTCAGAACAGCACTCAACCGTTTATTCTCAACAATCTCTCGCTGATTCAGCTGACTTAATTTATCGAAGAGGCTGTAATTGATCTTTCGGCCATCATGCATGAGGGCTACAGTACCATCCGGGTATTCCAGGAACTCAAGATACTTACCGATCAACCTTTGATTTTCTTCGGTGTTTTCCAGGAGATATACGCATTTATCATAAGTAATCGTCAGGCTATTGGTGACTCTGCGGGGTTCACGCCAAGTAAAAATATCATCTAATTCTTCGGCTGTTTCAGTGATAGGCCGATGTAGATTCTTAGGATTAAAAGCCATCTTGGCGAACTTCTGATTGAACTGCTCAATGAAGCAGGGTAGCCAGGCATTAGCTTGCTCAATCGAACAGATGCCTTCCAAGCGCATTTCTTTGATCAGACGGTCCTGAAGCGTTCTATTCGCCCGTTCTACACGGCCTTTGGCCTGTGGTGAATTGGCGAAGATGATATCGATATTGAGGGTGCTGAGTACACGTCCAAACTGGGTAATCTTGGTGTCTTTCTTGCTGCTTTGATTCACTCTAAAGACTGAATGTTTGTCGCTGTAAAACGCTAAAGGCTTACCGTGCTGTTCGACATATAAACGTGTTGAAATCATATAGTCAAAGGTTGATTCTGATTCACAGAAGCGTAAATGCTGCAATTTTCCTGTCGCATCATCGATAAACACCAGCAAACAGCACTTAGCAGCGCGTCCTTCAAACCAGTCATGGTGTGAGCCATCAATTTGGATCAGTTCACCAAAGCAATCCCGGTTGTAACGAGGCTGATACGGGCGTTTCAGGCGCTTGGCGCGAGGAATCCACAGATCTGCTGCAATCATCCAGGAACGCAGTGTTTCAACTGAAATATCAAAGCCATGAACGGTGGTGAGCTTTTCATGCGCTAAAGTGGGTCCGAAACCATGGAATTGTTCAGCGACCAGATTGAGGCACTTGAGTCTGAGCTCTTCAGGAAGCCTGGAATTGCTGATTTGGCCACGTGCAGCATGGGCTAATGCAGTTGGACCTTGAGTTTTGTATTTTTGCAATAAACGTCTGATCTGACGTTCTGAAATATGAAGTAGCTGAGCAGCCTGGGGCTGGGTTATGCGTTGATCACAGATTTCTTGCAAGACCGACAATCGTTTAAGTTCTTTATCCGACATAGACACCAACATATCAAACCGTCCGCTAAGAAAATTGCAACAGCGCATATTCTAAAAGCGGACATTTTTACTTTGGAGAAACCGGACATTTCTATTTTGGAGTTACA
>NZ_VOXY01000044.1:0-1307 GCF_013420525.1 Acinetobacter sp. YH01003
TTATAGAAATATAAATTATTAGAGAATATTATAAATATTTTTATGTAAATAAATTGGAAAATTTAGAAGAAATGGATAAATTTTTTGATATATATATTTTTTTAAGATTAAATTAGGAAGAAGTTGAATTTTTGAATAGATTAATAATAGGTTTTGAAATTGAGGTAATAATTAATAGTTTATTAATTAAAAAGAGTTTAGGATTAGACGGATTTATAGTTAAATTTTAGGAGTTGGTATTATTTTTTTTGAAATTATTTTAATTAATAGAAAAAGAGGGAATTTTTTTTAATTTATTTTATGAGGTTAGTATTATTTTGATATTAAAGTTTGGTAGAGATATAATTAAAAAAGAGAATTTTAGATTAATATTTTTGATGAATATTGATGTAAAAATTTTTAATAAAATATTAGTAAATTAAATTTAGTAGTATATTAAAAAGTTTATTTATTATGATTAAGTGGGTTTTATTTTTGGGATGTAAGGTTGGTTTAATATATGTAAATTAATAAATGTAATTTAGTATATAAATAGAATTAAAGATAAAAATTATATGATTATTTTAATAGATGTAGAAAAGGTTTTTGATAAAATTTAATATTTTTTTATGTTAAAAATTTTTAATAAATTAGGTATTGATGGGATGTATTTTAAAATAATAAGAGTTATTTATGATAAATTTATAGTTAATATTATATTGAATGGGTAAAAGTTGGAAGTATTTTTTTTGAAAATTGGTATAAGATAAGGATGTTTTTTTTTATTATTTTTATTTAATATAGTATTGGAAGTTTTGGTTAGGGTAATTAGGTAAGAGAAAGAAATAAAGGGTATTTAATTAGGAAAAGAGGAAGTTAAATTGTTTTTGTTTGTAGATGATATGATTGTATATTTAGAAAATTTTATTGTTTTAGTTTAAAATTTTTTTAAGTTGATAAGTAATTTTAGTAAAGTTTTAGGATATAAAATTAATGTATAAAAATTATAAGTATTTTTATATATTAATAATAGATAAATAGAGAGTTAAATTATGAGTGAATTTTTATTTATAATTGTTTTAAAGAGAATAAAATATTTAGGAATTTAATTTATAAGGGATGTGAAGGATTTTTTTAAGGAGAATTATAAATTATTGTTTAAGGAAATAAAAGAGGATATAAATAAATGGAAGAATATTTTATGTTTATGGGTAGGAAGAATTAATATTGTGAAAATGGTTATATTGTTTAAGGTAATTTATAGATTTAATGTTATTTTTATTAAGTTATTAATGATTTTTTTTATAGAATTGGAAAAAATTATTTTA
>NZ_VOXY01000045.1:0-1215 GCF_013420525.1 Acinetobacter sp. YH01003
CATTAAATTCAATTCAATAATAATTACATTAAATTCCGTTCTATAATTCCATTCAATTCCGTTCATTAACAATTTAATTCCATTCGATAATAATTCCATTTAAATTCATTCGATAATTCCATTCGATTCTCTTCGATAATAATTCAATTCTATTATATTAAATAATTCCATTCGATTCCATTTAATATTAATTCAATTCGATTCTATTCGATAATAATTCCATTAAATTTCACTTAATAATTCTATTCGATTCCATTCAATAATAATTCACTTCTCGTCCATTTAATAATTCCATTTAATTCCATTCGATAATAATTCCATTCGATTCCACTCGATAATTCCATTCAATTCCATTCGATAATAATTCCATTCGAATTCATTAACTATTCCATTCCATTCCATTCGATAATTCCATTCGAATCCATTCGATAATTCTATTCGATTACATTCGATAATTCCATTCGATTACATTCGATAATTCCATTCGATTCCATTTAAAAATAATTCCATTTAAATCCATTCGATAATTATTCCATTCGATTCTATTCGATAATTCCATTCGATTCCATTTAATAATAATTCCAATCGAAACCATTCGATAATTCCATTCAATTCCATTCAATCATAATCCCTTTCGAATCCATTCAATAATTCCATTCCAATCCATTCGATAATTCCATCTAATTCCATTCAATAAATCCATTCGATTCCATTCTATAACAATTCCATTCATTTCCATCTAATAATAATTCCATTCGATTCCATTCAATAATACCATTCGATTCCATTCGATAATAATTTCAATCAATTTTATTCGATAATTCCATTCAAATCCATTCGATAATAAATCCATCCATTTCAATTTCATAATAATTCCATTCGTTTCAATTCGATAATATTTCCATTCGATTCATTCGATATTAATTCCATTAACTTCCGTTAAATAATAATTCCATTCGAATCCATTCGATAATAATCACACTAAATTTCATTCCATAATTCTATTCGATTCCATTCGATAATAATTCCATTCATTTCCATCCGATAATAATTCCATTCGATTCCGTTCAATAATTATTCCATTCGAATCCATTCGATAATTCCATTCGATTCCATTCGATAATAATTACATTCGAATCCATAAATTATTCCATTCCATTCCATTAAATAATTCCATTCGAATCCATTCGATAATTCTCTTCGATTCCATTTAAT
>NZ_VOXY01000046.1:0-1151 GCF_013420525.1 Acinetobacter sp. YH01003
TTGGCCAGAAAAATGAGTCGTTCTCGCTGTTCTAAACTAAGTGGTACAGAAACAATTCGAGGCATGTGTGAACATCTGTTAACTAAAAAAACTTTTTCGCATGATTAGTTATTTTTGTCAACTTATCGTAAAGTCAAAATTAAAATCACCTCAGATGAGGGAGAGTTAACTTTTCTAGAAAAGGATTGATTAATTTTTTGATTTAAAATTCTAGTGATTTTGATTATGTATACAAATTTGTGTACCTTTAAATCTGGCCCGATTGATGCAGATCGGGCTTTTTTATACCTTAATTCTATGAATGGTTCAACCTGAATTAGAATCCTTTTATAAGTCGAAATTTGATCATAAATGATCAGTAAAATTAGTATTGAAAGTCCCTTCTTTTACGCCATGTATTGCTCAGGATGAGGAATATTCCGCAAGTGGATGAGGGGATTCTTATAAAAAACCTCTCCCTGAGGAGCATGCTCCGCAAGTCTCCTAAAAGGAAAGGGAATTTCCTTTGCAGTGATTCAAAAATGATTTAAGAAAGAATCTTTTTAAATAAAATGCATCAAGTTGTCATAATCTGCACTTAAGCTATTCAGCAAACTCAGTGAAATGTAATAGGTCGTGTTTAGTCTATTTCAGTATAAGTTCTGTGTATAAATGTGGCAAGGTGCGCTCAAATGTTACGCTTTAACTATCAAAAGAGGCATGAATATGACAGAACGATACCTGAGAATATTGACAATTTTTCATGATTAAATAAATTTAAAAGGAATTGTGATGTCTATTTTAGGAATTGCTATTACCACTATTTTGGGTTTATTGGGTATTGCTGCAATTATTATTGGTTTTTTTGGTGGTGAAACTTATTTGGTGATTGTGGGTATTTTATTATTGGTTAGTGGTGCACTCACTTTATCGATGTTTAAAAAAAGATTATCCAATCCATTTAAAGATTAATTAACTAAGCACTCAATAAATAAAAAACTCAAGTAAAAATGAATTGCTTTGACACATAAAGTCTTGATTTAGCATAAGCTGTCATTAAAAAGTAAACATGTATTCTTTTCCGAATTGGTTTGATACTCTCTCCACCCATTGCTCTATTTTATCAGCTGTCATGACTTGAAAATCTCGCCAATAATATTTCATCTGCTTCC
>NZ_VOXY01000047.1:0-1149 GCF_013420525.1 Acinetobacter sp. YH01003
CATCTTATTAATGGGGGTATCTAAAAATCCCATTCCCCACGTACAAACCTGTGGTATTGATTGTTTTTTGTTCAACATTACTCAATCCCCATATCACGCATGATGTCGTTTTCTTTTTTTAGTGAATCGCAATATTCAGAAACTTTGGCAGAGCGATAGCCCCACTCCAGCATGACCATTTCAATATGAAAAAGAGCCTTTTCAGATTCATAAGCAGGATTACCGCCAACGATCAGTTGGACAGCACTGTCAAAAATAATCTTTGAAACGATCTCAAAAGCTTGCTCTTTTTCCATATCCGAAGCCCTTACTTAAAAATGTTTGCAATTGCAGCTTTATAAGCAGCTTCACGACGCTCTAGCAGCTCATACCAAAGGTCACCCTCAAAATGAACATTTTCACGCATAAATTGACGAACATTTTTAGAACGCAAATCAGCAGTGCGAACAGTCTTTGACTTTTCGAGATTCTTGAGCAGTTTTTCAAACTCTAAAGCTTGTTCTTTTTCCATAATGTTCACATGCATGCACTTATACATTGAGCGGAATTTAACACATATATGCAAGCATGCACAATACATGCATGCAAAAATGCATGTATTCTTTTCCACATAGAGAGCTAGGAGAGGATTGCAAAATGGTACAAAGCGTACGGCTTAACGATGCTGAACAGGAAAAGCTAAGAAAAAAAGCTGTAGAGCTAAATAAAGTACTGATTCAAAAAGGACAGCAACCAGTTAGAGATAGTGAACTTGTTCACATTCTGATTGAGGAAGGCATTGAATTAATTGAAATAAGCAACAGCGGAAAACTAACCATTCCAAAATAAAAAAAGGGCGATTCATTCGCCCTCTTTCAATCTAAATATAAGGGTTTCCCCTCGTAATTATGAAAATTTCTTAAATGTGTATATAAATCAGCATAAATCAAAGTACGTCCACAGTACTGGCATGTTGTATATCTATTTGTGTAATTCTGCAGAAAGGTAATATTTACATCTAAGCGATTGTAAAAATAGCGTTTACCTCGATTGCGTATAATGAACATTGATGTTAAATGCCACTTAGTGTTACTTGCCTATTCTAACATCCTTGATAACTGAACGAGTAAGTTATCAAGGACGTGGCAAGTAACATAATGTAGAGATTAT
>NZ_VOXY01000048.1:0-1082 GCF_013420525.1 Acinetobacter sp. YH01003
TAAGTTGACAAAAATAACTAATCATGCGAAAAAGTTTTTTTAGTTAACAGATGTTCACACATGCCTCGAATTGTTTCTGTACCACTTAGTTTAGAACAGCGAGAACGACTCATTTTTCTGGCCAAGCATGCAAAACATTGGCGTGAAAGACAACGTGCCCAAACTATTCTCTGGCTTTCTGAAGGTAAAAGTGTTGCGGAAGTTGCCACTCTACAAGAACGTATCCCAGAAACCATAAGGCTACAACGCCGACGTTGGGAATTGTATGAGTTTGAATCGATTAAAGAAGGTCATCGCTCAGGTCGGCCCAATACATTGATCTCAGACTATCAGGCGAAAATCCTAGATTGGGTCAATACAAGTCCACTCAATGCAGAACAAATCCGAGTCAAACTACATGAAGAATACGAAGTGTCCGTGTCTGTTGAAACCATTCGTAAGTTTTTACGTGATTCAGGTATGGTCTTCAAGCGTACCCGTCATAGCTTGAAAAAAAAGAGATCCGATTGCATTTGAACAAGCAACACAGCAGATTGAAAAATTACGAGAGCAAGCGGCACGTGGTGAAATTATATTAGGTTATGTTGATGAAACAGGGTTTTCATCTACACCTGATAACCGCTATGCGTGGACAAAGATAGGTGATGTTCATGCGGTTGATGCAATAAGATTAAAACGAGTTAATGTCATGGGGTGTTTGCTTTCAACGGGGAAACTGGTGACAAGTTGTTTACAAGAGTCAGTTACAAGCACTTGGTTTTATGCCTATTTAACTGGAATAGCTCAACAAGTAAAACAGACTTATAACCTTCCATTGGTTCTTATTGTTGATAATGCCTCGATTCATAGAAGTAAAAAGATGGCTGATTACAGAGAGCTACTTAAAAGTAACTTTTCGACGAATTTGTATTTTATTCCAGCTTATAGCCCTGAGTTAAATCGAATCGAGATGGTATGGAAGCAGATGAAATATTATTGGCGAGATTTTCAAGTCATGACAGCTGATAAAATAGAGCAATGGGTGGAGAGAGTATCAAACCAATTCGGAAAAGAATACATGTTTACTTTTTAATGACAGCTTA
>NZ_VOXY01000049.1:0-1073 GCF_013420525.1 Acinetobacter sp. YH01003
GGAAGCAGATGAAATATTATTGGCGAGATTTTCAAGTCATGACAGCTGATAAAATAGAGCAATGGGTGGAGAGAGTATCAAACCAATTCGGAAAAGAATACATGTTTACTTTTTAATGACAGCTTATTGGCACGCGGGAATTTACAAGTAGTGAGTGCGCCTTTGAATTTTCCAACCTATCCTGTACGACAATATTGGCATACGTCTTGTCATCACCAAACCAGTCATCAGTGGTTAAGAAAAGTGATTTTTGATTTGTTTAGTCAGCATCCTTAATTAATCGTATTTAAAGTAAAATTTTTATAATTTTTTAAATTATCATTCGCTAATTCCCTCATCTTCAAAAGAGCAGGCTAGGCTGAGGGAATTAGTGATTCTTTTTTATAAGGCAATAAAACTAAATTTCTGCCCACGATTTTGATTGCAGCTATACATTTTCATTTTTCCATTATAAATATCTAAACATTTGCCTGTATCTGCACTACGAATACGCTGACCATCGAGATACCATTTTTGGTTACTTTGTCCATTACAGGTATAAGCAATTACTTCAGCACCATCATGTTTCTGTTTTCCTGCTACATCTAGACATTTACCTTGCACGGTAATGCTTTGATCAGGATGGAAAATAAAATGCTGATTGGTACCATCATGACAATGTGAAGTCTGAATGGAACGTTGATTACTGCGACTAAAATCTACGCAGCGACCATCATAGGTTTTAATTTTGACTTTTTGTTGCCATGTTTGCGCAGGATAAGGCATAGGTGTTGGCATATAAATGGTTTGGTGTGCAGGACGTTCTACAGGTGTACTTGCTGGAATTTGAGGTTGAATGACGATATTGGGAATCTGCCCCGATGCTGTTCCGTCAACTACAATACATGCTGTTAAAAGTGAGCAACTGCTTATAGTGAAAAGTGTCTTAAACATAAGAGAAAACAATTTAAGCTGTCATTAAAAAGTAAACATGTATTCTTTTCCGAATTGGTTTGATACTCTCTCCACCCATTGCTCTATTTTATCAGCTGTCATGACTTGAAAATCTCGCCAATAATATTTCATCTGCTTCC
>NZ_VOXY01000004.1:0-183840 GCF_013420525.1 Acinetobacter sp. YH01003
TGAAAGAAGGCGTTGAAATGGTAATGCCAGGTGACAACGTTGAAATGTCAGTAGAATTAATCCACCCAATCGCAATGGACCCAGGTCTACGTTTTGCGATCCGTGAAGGTGGTCGTACTGTAGGTGCTGGTGTTGTTGCTAAAGTAACAGCATAATCACTTTATAGTGTGAAAAAGCGCTCCATTTGGGGCGCTTTTTTTATGGCTGTATTTTGTGTGCTAGTTTCCAGGTGGATGAAAGCTTGTCCTACTGTATTGATGGATGAAATAGCTGTTCTTTAAACCTTGAATCAATCTAAAACCATTTTATGAACATTCTTTTGCTGCGGTTTAGTTGCCTTTTTTTCTCTTACATCATAAAAATAATTTTGCTGTCTAATTATTCTTGCTCTTACGTCATAAAAAATCATCGTCTATTTTTTTACTCTTGCGTCGTAAAAATAATTTCATTGTCTATTTTTTACTCTTGCGTCACAAAAAATAATTTCACTTATCATTATTTTTTATTCCTCATGTCCTGAACTGACAACTCACTGTCCTTAACTGCACTTAAATACCGCACAGAAAACCGTAATATGAACTCATACCGAAAAATAAAAAATATAGCGGGTTACAGGAAATGAATGACTTCATTGTTGTAACCTCAGGAGTGAGCAACATGAATGCTAAAGTGAGTATTAGTGAACGTGCAGGGGCGAGTTTTCCTGTCCGTCGAATGAATTTCAACTTTGATGCTGTACCTGAATATTGGATGAATGGTAATGCAGGTCTAACGCATTTTATGACTGCATTATCTGCGTTATTTCCCGCAGGTGAGAAGTTCTTTATAGACAGTGTGCGTGCTGTGCGTTATCACCCAATGCTGAAAGACAATGCAGATTTACAGAAAGAAATCAGTGCATTTATTGGACAAGAAGCCATGCACACGCATGAGCATGTCGGTTTTAATGCCTCTGCACAGAAATTTGGGCATGATGTTGATACTTTGGATTGTTATACAGATACTGTGATTCAAACTACACGCAAATTTATGGCAAAGTTGGCTAAACCGATTGGCATTACACAGAAAATGGTAGATTTAACTGCGACCACTGCGCTAGAACATTTCACAGCTACGATTGCCTCACAATTATTGACCAATTCACATATTCAAGAATTGATGACCGATGACACCATGAAAACTATGTGGTTGTGGCATGCGATTGAAGAAAACGAACATAAAGCTGTTGCGTATGATGTATTTGAAGGTGTGTTTGGCAAAGGTCTGAAAGCCTATGCACTACGTACAAGTTCTTTGGTTATTTCGATGCTGACTTTATTTTTTGTACAAAACTATTTTTTGTGGCGTTTACTAAAACAAGACAAGCAGTTGAATTTGGAAAATTTACGCATGATTTATCGTTATGCCTATAGTCCATCTAAAGGGATTATTACAGGCATGGGCAAAGAAATGTTGTTCTATTTCAAACCGAATTTTCATCCTAACGATTTTGATACCACAACATTATTAAATACTTGGAAAGCTAAATTAGGCTTTTAAACTTTTCCTTTTGGTCAGGCAACGTAAGTTGCCTTTTTTTTTGCTCGATTTTTTTGTCGTGAAATCTATAATGCCTACATCTTAGAACAGCACAAGATCATTTCTTATGATTCGTTTAATGCAAGCCCATGATGTCGCCGATGTGGTTGCGATTGAAAATTTGGTACAAAGTCATCCGTGGAGTGCCAAACAATTTGCCGAAGCGGTAGAGAGTTATCACAGTACCGTGATTGAACATGCAGGGAGAGTGGTGGGTTTTTGTATTTTGCAACCTGTGTTGGATGAAGCAAATTTGTTGTTGATGGCGGTGCATCCAAGTCAGCAAGGCAAAGGTTTAGGTTATCAACTGCTAGAACATTCTATTGCAGGTTTGAAAAACCAACCTGTGCAGATTTTTTTAGAAGTACGTGAAAGTAATTTAGCTGCGATAGCCCTGTATGAAAAGTCAGGTTTTCATCAAATTGATTTACGTAAAAATTATTATCCTAAAACGGATGGCACACGGGAGCATGCCATTATTATGGTGAAATCTTGTAGCGATGATTTTGCCAGTTTGTTTAAGTGAATCTGATCGATGCAAAAATCAGTATTGCATCATTACATTTTTATTTGATGATGGAGTTATTCCAGCCTAAGGGCAGCGTGGTCATTAAGGAGTTTCCCAATTGCTGCACCTCATCGGTATTTAGGCTGCGGTTAATGCGTCGCCATTGACCATCAAGCAGTAGCTCAAGGGGCACATATTGCGATTTATAGTTCATTTTATTGGAATGTGGTACCCAATAACCTAAGTAAACATATTGCAGTCCCAAATGCTGTGCCTGTTCAATTTGTTTTAATACCGCAAATGTTCCGAGTGAGCGACGACTTTCGTCTGGGTCAAAAAAGGTATAGACCGCAGAAATACCATCATCTAAATAATCACAGGTCGATACTGCAATTAAGCGATCATCTTGCCAAACCTCTAAAAAGAAGCTGCTGGTACAACTGTGGATTAGGAATTTTTCAAATTGGTCACGGCTGGCAGGGAACATATCGCCATCGGCATGTCGTTCATTGATATAGCGTTCATACAGCGCATAATGCAAATCACCTGCATCTTGTGGCTTGGTGATTTTGATCTGTAAATCGTGATTGCGTTTCCAAGCTTTCTTTTGCGTGCTGTTCATTTTAAATTCAGCGACAGGAATACGTGAAGAAAGGCATTGGCGGCACAAATGGCATTCAGGACGATAGACAAAATCGCCACTGCGACGAAAACCGACCCGAGAGAGTTCAGACAAAGTCAGCACATCAATTTTATGTGCAGGATCTAAAAAAACCATCCGCGCAGATTTTTCAGGTAAATAGCTGCAATCATGCGGCGGAGTAATGTAATACTGCAAATCATTTAGCAGGGATTTTGGGTGATATGAATTCATTGTCAAGATCCCTCTCTGTTATTGTCATTCAAGTAGGCGCGCATACTGCGCTATTGTTTTACTTGAAAATACACTGTCCTGATATTTTTTCCAATTGATTGCAGGTTGTTTTACAACATCTTGTAACGATTTAAGATAGTCTTGGCGAGAAAGTGTACATGCTCCGAGACTGATTAAATGGTCATTGACCAATTGGCAGTCAATCCAAGGCAATTGTTGTTCTTGTCCGAGCAGCATCAAACTATAAAATGCCATTTTGGAGACATCGGTACGATGGCTAAACATGGACTCGCCAAAACAGCCTTTGCCAATACTGACTCCATATAAACCACCGACCAAACTATCTTGCTCCCAAACTTCTAAACTATAGCCATAACCTGCTGCAAAAAGCTGACAATAACCTTGAATGATCTCTTCAGAAATCCAAGTATCATTGGCGTAGCTACGGGGCAAGGCACAATTGCGAATCACTTGTTCAAAGGCATGATTGATAGTAATGCGATAATCTATTTTTTTCATGTTGCGGATTAAAGACTTACTCGGCTGATAATGTTGCGGAATAATTACGCAACGTGGCTCAGGACTCCACCAACAAATAGGATCACCTTCTGAAAACCATGGAAATAAGCCATGTGTATAGGCTTCATATAAGGTTGAAGGGGAAAGGTCTGCACCTACACAAATCAAGCCTTCACCCTCAGGATCAACTTCAATGGGATCGGGGAAAATGAATTGTGAAGCCGGGAGCGTGTGCATATCAATTGCCGTATGAAGTTTTACGATGAACTTGATTTCATCATACCTAAAAATGCCGTGATAAAAAAACCGCTCAAGGAGAGCGGTCTTTAAACTTGGTCACTAAATTATTCACCAAGTGCATCTAAATATTTTTCTGCATCCAAAGCTGCCATACAACCTGAACCTGCAGAAGTAATCGCTTGGCGATAAATTGAATCGGCCACATCACCTGCAGCAAATACGCCAGCCACAGAAGTTTGAGTCGCATTGCCTGAAGTGCCGCTTTGTACTTGGATATAACCATCACGCAAGTTCAATTGACCTTCGAACATGCCTGTATTCGGTTTGTGACCAATCGCAATGAATAAGCCAGACACATCAACAATTTGAGTAGAGCCATCAGTGGTTGATTTTAAACGTACTGAAGTTACGCCTGTGTTGTCGCCCAAGACTTCATCAACTTGGTTATTCCAAAGAATACTGATTTTGCCTTCTTTTTCTTTGGCAAATAAATGATCTTGCAAGATTTTTTCAGAGCGAAGTGAATCACGACGATGCACCAATGTCACGTGTGATGCAATGTTAGACAGGTATAATGCTTCTTCAACAGCCGTGTTACCACCACCAACGACCATCACTTTTTGGTTTTTGTAGAAGAAACCATCACAGGTAGCACAAGCACTTACGCCTTGACCCATAAATGCTGCTTCAGATTCTAAACCTAAATATTGTGCAGTCGCACCTGTGCAAATGATTAAAGCATCACAGGTAAATTCTTCCATATCACCTTTCAGTACAAATGGGCGCACATTCAGGTTTACTTCATTGATATGGTCATACACGATTTCTGTGCCAAAGCGTTCCGCATGAGCTTGCATACGTTCCATTAACGCTGGGCCTGTTAAACCTTCAGGATCACCTGGCCAGTTATCAACTTCCGTAGTTGTGGTGAGTTGACCACCCAATTGTAAGCCTGCAATTAAAGTCGGTTTTAAGTTGGCACGTGCAGCATATACTGCAGCACTATAACCTGCAGGGCCTGAACCTAAAATAATTAAACGTGAGTGACGAGCGCTCATGCACAGCATCCTTTTTTTATTTAGAAATTTATGGAATTATACGTGAAACAGGATGAGTTTGCTGTGTGATTAAAGTTGATATTACTGATCATGTAAATCGATTTGAGCTATATAGAAAAAGTTAACAACACACTTCAATAATCTTGCATCTTTTTCTAGGCAACACATGCATAATAGAAGGTCTGTTATAATTTATAGCTTGCTGTGTGGTGAAGCTTGCATCGTGAAATGCAACTTAAATGACACAGCTAAATGAAATACAGACGCTCCGAATCAGGTGGCTTTTTAAGACCATCGAACAAACAAAAAACATTGATGAAGAATTGGCGACAGGACAATATATGACTGCGGTGTCGGGTGCTTATGCACATCGCTTAATAGCGACATTATTTTTGGTCTCTTTTGGAATATATCTGTTCCTTGCAACGGTGACCTATACTCCATTTGACCCAGGTTGGATGCACATTTCCAGTGACACCCAACAGGTTTCAAATGCGAGTGGAATCGCAGGTGCGTGGATTGCCGATTTACTGTTTGGCTTTTTAGGTTGGGCGAGTCTGCTTCTTCCTGCTTATTTTTTTATTGAAGCCTTACAAGTCTGGTGGCCACGTAGTTTTTTAAACCGACCATTTCGTTATGCTGCACAATTCTTCATTTTATTGGCAACAGCAAGTTTGCTGTATTTATTTTGGCAAGTACCTGCCGATACGTTAGACAATGCCTCAGGCGGCATCATTGGTTTTGAACTTGGGAAAAGTTTATCGCAAATTTTAACCATTTATGGAGCAACACTTTTTTTAGTCGTCTTTTGGATTTTCTTATTTACCCTCGCATTTGGGGTGAAGTGGAACAGAACGTGGGCAACTTTAAAAGCTACACCTGCTTATCTGCAAGATTTGTTCTATCGCAATGTACCTGAAGCAGAATCTGACTTTGACCGTTCTACACCACAGGTGAAAAAGACCGTTGTCGCTGCTGCACCTGTGGTTGCTGTTGAAGTGGCATCAACTGATTTAGAAGCAGCAAGTGAACCCGTGGTTGCACAGGCGAAAGAAGCTGAAACAACTGCGCCACATCCTGCGGCAGAGCGTATGTTTAATCACATGCAGCAACGTGAAGAAGAAGAGCAACAGGCGCAGCAACAGCTATTGGTGCAAGATGAAATTGATGATGTTGAGTTAGAAAAAACCATCGAAAAGGCGCATCGCTTAGAACAAGACAGCCAGCGTATTGTTGCGACAGGCGAAGTGTGGCGTGCTTTACAAGAAAATACCGACAGTCAGCATAACCAAGACATTCATGCTTTATTGCGTGCTTCAGAAGAACCAGAGCCACATCTACAATCGAATCCTTTTGATGAAGTGCGTCCTGCATCTACGGCATCTCAAGCCACTGCAAAATCTTCGTTAGATTGGGATGATGATCAAATTTTTGATGAATTGCTCGCAGCAGTTCCGCAAGGCAAAGCTGCAAGTGATTTACACAGCCCATTCCAAAACAGCGGGGCAATGGATACTTTAGATGAGTCTGTGACCCAGCAAGAAACAGTGCATCCGCACTCGAATCCTACGGCTCACAATTTTAACGATGATCTCAGCAGATTTGAGTCAGATTTTAACCCGCCATCGTCAAGTGCTTCGAATACGCAAAATCATGCTGTACGCCAAGAGCGCCATTTGCAGCATGATTTAGACAGTTTAGATGACTTGTTGGTGGATGATCTTTTGGGTGATGAGTTACAGCAAGATGCATTTCAAGATCAAGCGCCTGTAGCGCGTAGTACCAGTAGCTATGCACAAAGTTCTGCTTTTGTTCAGGCACCTATTCAGACGGCAGCCACTGCCGCAGTGATGGCAAACGCAGCGACTGCTACACAGGCTGAACAAGCAGAAAAAGTGGCGTTATCCAAAGAAGCATTTATCGAAGCTTGGCAGGAAACCGCAGGCAAACCACTAGACGAAGATGACTTTGATTTTGATGCGCCGCTGACCGATGCACATGGTCGTCCGATGTCACGCGCCATGCAGGTTGCAGAAAAACGTCGTGATTTATCGCCATTACCGGGTTTGGATTTGCTTGATAAAGTCGATCCAAACAAAAAAGTGAACTTCACCGCAGAACAATTATCGCGCTTGTCGGAATTGCTGGAAATTAAATTACAGGAATTTAATGTCAAAGCCAAAGTGGTTGAAGCACAGCCTGGTCCTGTCGTGACCCGTTTTGAGCTGGATTTGGCACCTGGGGTCAAAGCTTCAAAAGTAACCAATATTTCTCGTGACTTGGCGCGTTCAATGTCGATGGCATCGGTACGTGTGGTCGAAGTGATTCCGGGCAAACCGTATATTGGCATTGAAGTACCGAATAGTTCACGTGAAATGGTACGTTTGATTGAGTTATTACAAACGCCTGCTTTTGAAGATCCAAACGGCATTTTATCTATGGCGATGGGGAAAGACATTTCAGGCAATCCTGTGATTACTGAATTGGGCAAAGCACCACACATGCTCGTAGCAGGGACAACGGGTTCAGGTAAATCAGTGGCAGTGAACTCGATGATTTTGTCGATGTTGCTGAAATACAAGCCTGATCAATTACGCTTAATTTTGATTGACCCGAAACAATTGGAACTCGCCAACTATAACGATATTCCACACTTATTGACGCCTGTAGTGACTGATATGAAAGATGCCGTCAGCGCTTTAAATTGGTGTGTCAATGAAATGGAACGTCGTTATAAGCTAATGTCTTTCCTGAAAATTCGTAAATTAAGCGACTATAACCGTAAGGTTGAAGAATCTATTGCCAATGGTGAAGATTTAATTGATCCAACTTGGAAGCCGGGAGATTCAGCAACGCAAGAACGTGCACCGCGTTTAACACCATTGCCATCTATTGTGATTGTGGCAGATGAGTTTGCCGACATGATCATGCAAGTGGGCAAGAAAGCGGAAGAAATGATTACCCGTTTGGCACAAAAATCACGTGCAGCAGGGATTCACTTACTCTTAGCAACTCAGCGTCCATCGGTGGATGTGATCACAGGTCTAATTAAAGCCAACATTCCAACCCGTGTAGCTTTGCGTGTGAACTCGAAAATTGACTCACGTACTATCTTGGATGCGGGCGGTGCAGAAGACCTGCTTGGTCATGGTGATATGCTATTTTTAGGGCCGGGTAAAATTGAGCCAGAACGTGTGCATGGCGCATTTATTTCGGATGATGAAGTCAACCGTATTTGTGATGCGTGGCGTGAGCGTGGCGATCCTGACTATGTCGATGAAATCTTGACGCCATTTGATGAAGAACCATCTTCACGTGGTTTTGAAGATGGTGAAGGCAGTCCAGACCGTGATGTGTTGTATGATCAGTGTGTAGCATTTGTTTTGGAAACACGTAAAGTGTCGACCTCATCTTTACAGCGCAAATTTAGCTTGGGCTATAACCGTGCGGCACGTATTGTCGATCAGATGCAAGAGCAAGGCATTGTGAGCGAGCAAGGAGCAAATGGGAAACGTGAAATTTTAGTGTAAAGCTTTCACTTTCTGTTTGATTTTGAATCAAGTAGTGCTATAAAAAAATCCCGCAATTCAATTGCGGGATTTTTTCTTTTTACACTCAATCTTTTTGGCTGAATTTAGCCAGAGATTGTGTTTAAACAGTTTAAGCAAACTTGGCTAAAACTGCTAAAAAACCATCTTTTTGACGTGGAAATTCAGCAATCACATCGTGAATACGCTGACCTTCAGGATTAGTGGCATTGACATCGCGACCATCGGCAACAAATTGTGTCAATAGACGTTCATAGTCGCTTGGACGCATGTGTTTAAATGCGTGATAGAGTACGTGAAAATCTGCATTCACACCTGCAGGTGGAAGTTGATTCAAATAGGCAAATACACGTTCATCCGACCATGCTTCGTTAAAGGTCGCAGGTTGAGATAATGCCATGGCAATCTCCTTTATATTCTTTTGAAAAAAATAGGGCAAAATAACTAGTGTTATTTTGCCCTGATTCAATTTGCTTGACTAATCAGTATTCAGATTATCGCTCTTCAGGCAAATTGATATTCATTTCCAACATTTCAATATTGGCTTCTGAACGCACAGACATTTGAATATGTTGTTCATCGACACCACGCACGTAGCGATTTACCACTTGCATGATTTCTTTTTTCATCTGATCAATTTTGTCTTGGCTTAAGCGTTTACCTAGACCTTGTTCAGAAGCAACAATCACTTTTAAGCGATCTTTTGCTGTTTGTGCGCTAGATGGCTTGTCTTCACCGCTAAATAATTTGCTCCAAAATCCTGCCATGTCTACGCTCCAAATAATCGTGCTAACCAACCTTTCGGTTTTGTTTCAATATGACGAAACGGACGTTCTTCACCCAAGAAACGTGCAACTAAGTCATCATACGCCTGACCTGCAGCAGCATCGCTATACAGAATGACAGGTTTACCTTCGTTAGATGCTTGAAGTACGCTCTTACATTCAGGAATCACGCCTAAAGTTGGTACACGTAAAATATCTTTAGAAATGTCGTCAATGGTCAGCATTTCTTGTTTATCGGCACGTTCTGGGTTGTAACGTGTAATACACAAGTGCTTACGCACACGACCTTCATTTTGTTCTACTTTTTTGGTTTTGCTGTCAAGCATACCAATAATACGGTCAGAGTCACGTACTGAAGAAATTTCAGGGTTAGTCACAATAATCGCTTCATCGGCATGGTACATTGCAAGAATGGCACCGCGCTCAATCCCTGCAGGTGAGTCGCAAATAATGTAATCAAACTCTTGTGCCAACTCATCCATAATACGTGCCACACCTTCATCGGTGAGGGCATCTTTATCACGGGTTTGTGAAGCTGGAAGAATATAAAGGTTTTCGATATCTTTATCGCGAATTAATGCTTGTTGTAAACGCGCTTCATTATTTAATACATTCACAAAATCATAAACAACGCGACGTTCACAACCCATAATTAAGTCAAGGTTACGTAAACCCACGTCAAAATCGATAACAACAGTTTTGTGACCACGTAGGGCTAAACCTGTTGCAAAAGATGCACTTGTAGTGGTTTTACCTACGCCACCTTTGCCTGATGTTACGACAACAATTTTCGCCACCGAATCCACTCCTGTTATGGTTTAAATTCCCCTATATTTTTTCGGGGATTTTTGGTGATTATTTATACATTAAAATTGTAGAGCTTCAAATACAAGCTCTTGGTTATCATTTAAGTAAATATGCACAGGTTTTTTAGTCACATGCTGAGGAATATCGTCCGCCACGCAATACGTGCCTGCAATAGATACCAATTCTGCTTCTAGGGAATGACAGAAAATTCGTGCCGCAATATTCCCGCCCGCGCCGGCAATGACTCTACCACGTACACTACCATAAATATGTATATTTCCTGAAGCAATCACTTCAGAACCGCTGTTGATGCCTGCGGTTAAAATAATGTCGCCCTGATGTTGTACCAAGCATTGACCTGTACGCAAAATTTCATCGTGATAAGACGTAATATGCGCCACAGCAGGTGCAGTTTCAGCGACTTGATTTTCCGTCTGTTGCTGTTCTGCCGCAGGTTCAGGTTTTACTTCAACCACTTGTTCTTTGGTGGCTTTCACTTCCTGCAATGGACGGTCTTGCGGGATGACAGGGAACTGAATAGCACGTGCCTGATCTGCCATAATGCCTTCAGTCACAGCAATTGGCTGTGCTTCTAGGCTAATTAGCAATTGAATTAGCGCAATCAATTCTTGTTCGACTGAACTTTCAATGACCACCAAAACCCCTGGTGGAAATGATTTTTGCAACATTGGGCTTAGTTGCTGGCGGATCGCATCATGATCATTGGTGTCTAAGCTAATGCGAATCGCATTGACCAATCTGCCTTTTATCCGTATGTCAGCCATAATAATTCCTTAACACTTCTAACTTTGCTGGTTGTTGAAGTCATCTTATAAATAGAGCAAATCCTAGAACAAATTGGGTGAATTCTCTAGTTCAGTTACTAAAAATATTTCACATTGTTTTAGCTAAAATTATCGAAAGACCTTTATGAAATATCGTGTTGTTGTCCTTCATTTAAAATTTGTTGCCATTGTTTAACTTTTACTTGTTTGCGAATTGCTTCTAAACTTTCAAATATCGCTGATTCCACTAATTTATCAATATGCTGATTATGTTCAATCTCAATCTGACTAATTTTTTCAGCAATCATTTGATAAGTTGGATTTTGTACTTGTTGATGCTGCTGTGCAAAAGGTTCAATTAAACCTTGGGTGATATTTTCGCCCAATCGTTGTCCGATACTTTGAATTTGCTGTTCAATACGTCCACCGACCAATGGAATCAGGCGCAGCAATTGCGTCAGTTCAGGCGTATCTTCAATGGCTTGATTCACCACCAACCCGACATTTTTCGCAATCATGTGACGCTGCATTTGTAATTCTTTGCCTAAGGATTCCTGCAAAATATCGGCTAGGGCAATCGCGAGTAATTGACGATGATGCTCGACCAAATCATCAATAAATTGTTTGTGAGTGGTACTGGTGGTCAATTCACGTTGCACACCATTAAGTACCGTGAGCACCACACGGCTACTCAGTTCTTCCATTAGCAAGTTGTAGTAAAAGTTGCCGCGTTTATACCAACTGTCTGGAATGACTTTATAGCCATGGCTATGCAGGTTGTAACCAATCGCGATGGCACGTAATAAACGTAAAAAACGCAATTGCGGAATAATTGCAAGAATTTCATACCAGTGAATAAACGGGAAAAACCACCAACGCTGATGATGTTTGAAAATAATTGCAATACCCCAACGCACGCCCAACTCTACAATTAAAAACGTGGTAAACCAGCCTTCGGTAATCACCACCCAAGGGCGCAATTCTGTTCGATAAAACTGTAAAATTTCAGGTAGACGAATAAAATCGAACAACCATTCGCCAAAATCACTCATTAAAATGGCATTGGCACTTAAACAGAACAAGTTAAAGATGATTAAACCCATCAAAAACAAGTCATAAGCCAAGGCAATTTTCCATCCCCATGAATCTTTACGCAGGGGATGAAAAGAGGATTTGATGACAGGTTCTTCAGACTTTTTCATGGCGTACCTGAATGGTTATGCAGTCGGAGCTGCAAGTTTTTGTTGCATGCTTTCAATCAATTGATCTTTTTCCAGCCACAGTTCATGCACCCATTGCTGAAAACGCTCACGATATTCAGTATCATCTTCGTAATTGCCGCCCAACACCCAAGCTGGAATATTAATTTTGCGTAAATTCACCGCAATGCGCGGCACCTCACCTAACCAAAACTCGCTATAGCCCGGCACGCCATCTGGGTACACAATGGTCATATCTACCAAGGCATCAATTTGATCACCCAAAATATTCAATGCCAAAGCTAAACCACCAGCTTTTGGCTTTAATAAATGTTGATAAGGCGATTGTTGTTGATCATGTTTTTCTTGGGTAAAGCGTGTGCCTTCTAAATAATTCAGCAGGGTAAAGGGCTGACTTAATAACTGTTGGCAGGCTTTACGCGCTTCTTCCATATCGTGGTCTTTCAGCTCAGGTTTTTTGGCAATTTGTGCTTTGCTGTGACGCTTCATCATTGGGAAGCCTAAAATTTTAAAGGCTTGTCCTACAAAGGGAATAAAGATCAGTTCCCACTTGGTAAAAAAGCGGGTCAATGGCATACGGGTTAAGCCAAAATACTGATTTACTGTGGTATCGACCCAACTTTGATGGTTACAGGTCATGAGATAACGACCTTGCATGCTCAGTTGCAAATCTTCATCAATGCTGATATCCCATTGGGTATTGGGTAATACATGATCAATCAGCCAGTTGTTTACACTGAGCCAACTGTTGGTAATTTGAATATTGGTTTCATCGACCTTACGTGACTGCTTTAACAGTTTGGTTAAGCCCAAAGCCAACACAGGAGGGCCGTGAAAAAATGTACTGCCAGTGATGACTGTACCCACGGTGAGACCTTTTGTGATTTTTTTTAATAAAGGGTGTTTCTTTGCTTGCGATGACATATAAATCAATCCTGAAGATAAATCGTCCAATGCGTCACGTGTTTGTAGATGACTCCAATATAAATGTTGTTTTTAAAATAAAAAAGTGTTGAAGTGAAAGTGTGTAGAAATTGTGATGAAGTTATACCAAGATTTGTACATGATCATGTATATTTGTAAGTAAAAGTTTTTTTATTAACAAAAAATCAATGGTCTAAGTATATTTTTTCATTCAATATTCAGCATATACAACAAAACACAAGTAAGGAGGCATGCCATGCGTGCATTAGCAATTTCGGCAGCAGTCGTAGGGGCAATGGTTTTAACTGGTTGTCAAACGACTGGTAACAACCTTGGTGGTATGGAATATGACAAAACTGCGTTAGGCACAGTAATTGGTGCTGCTGCAGGTTATGGGGTCTCTAAAAGTAACGCAAATACAAGTGCACAAAACAACCGTGCTGCAGCAATTGGTGCTGTAGTGGGTGCTGCTGCGGGTGTTTATCTTGACAATAAAGAAAAACAACTTCGTCAACAAATGGCTGGTACAGGCGTAGAAGTAAACCGTAATGCCGATGGTTCTGTTGGCTTGATCATGCCGGGTAACATCACGTTTGATACGAACAAATCAAACATCAAACCAAACTTCTATTCTACCTTGGACAAAGTAGCGCAAACGCTAACCCAAGATAACAAGAGCGGTATTTTGGTAACAGGTTATACTGACAGCACTGGTAACGACGCAATCAACATTCCATTGTCACAAGCACGTGCACAATCGGTTGCAAACTACTTGGCTAGCCGTGGTGTATCAACTTCACGTATTAATGCACAAGGTCACGGTGCTGCAAACCCAATCGCATCGAATGCTACTGCAGAAGGTCGTGAGCAAAACCGTCGTGTAGAAATCAGCATTTATGCAATCCAATAATCTGGCATTGTATAGATTGTAAAGAACCGCCTTCGGGCGGTTTTTTTATGCAAGCAATTTCTAGGGTCTACTCAGTAAATAGACAATGACGTCTAAAGTAGCATTTTAGATTAGTCATCTTTGGCGGAGATGACTATAATCGAGCTCGAACCGAAATAGAGGAAATACTATGACACTGGCAAGTCAGTTAAACGACAAGCAACTTGAAGCGATGAAATACACTCAAGGACCCTTGTTAGTGCTTGCAGGTGCAGGTTCAGGCAAAACTTCGGTGATTACCCGAAAAATTGCCTATTTGGTTAAGCATTGCGGGATTCCTGCGCATCGTATTACAGCGATGACTTTTACCAACAAAGCAGCACGAGAAATGAAAGAGCGTGTGACCAAATTGTTGTCACGTGAAGAAGCTAAAGGATTATCGGTTTCGACTTTCCACACCTTTGGTCTGAATTTATTACGTCTTGAATTAAAACACACGCCGTTAAAAGCCAACTTCTCTATTTTAGATGCCGATGACTGCAAACGTATTCTGATGGATTTAATGCACCGCGATAATTTGTCGGGTGCAGAAAGCAAAGAATTGATTGCCAAAGCCATGAAGATGATTTCAGACTGGAAAAATGATCTGATTGCACCAGAGCAGGCGCATACCACCTGCGAAACGCCAGAAGACATCCAGTTTGCACATTTATATCAACTTTATGAACGTAATTTACGTGCCTATAACGCGGTAGATTTTGATGATTTAATTGTAATGCCGACACGACTTTTGCAAGAAAATGCCGAAGTGCGTGACAAGTGGCAAAACCGTGTTCGTTATTTATTGGTCGATGAGTATCAGGACACCAACACCGCACAATATATCTTGGTGAAATTACTTGTGGGCGTAATGGGGCAGTTCACTGCGGTAGGTGACGACGACCAATCGATTTACGCTTGGCGCGGTGCGAAGCCTGAAAATATGGCCTTGCTGAAAGATGATTTCCCGAATTTAAAAGTGATTAAACTTGAGCAAAACTATCGCTCGACCAGTCGCATTTTAAAAGCGGCCAACACCGTCATTGGCAATAATCCACATATTTTTGACAAAAAACTGTGGTCAGATAAAGGTCATGGTGAAGTGATTCGGGTAATTACATGCCGCAATGATGATGATGAATCAGAACGCGTGGTTAAAGACTTACTCACGCATAAACTGATGAATGGTAAAAGCTGGAAAGATTATGCAATTTTGTACCGAGGGAACTTTCAGGCACGTATTCTGGAAACCCAATTACGTCAAATGCAAATTCCTTACAAGCTTTCGGGGGGGCAGTCATTCTTCGCACGTGCTGAAATCAAAGACATCATGAGTTATTTGCGTCTGATTATTAACCCTGAAGATGACAGCGCATTCTTACGCATTATTAACACGCCTAAACGCGCGATTGGTCCTGTGACTTTGGAAAAACTAGGGCTGTTTGCACAGGAAAACCATTTGTCATTATTGGCTGCTGCAGGTGATCAGCGCCTAACCATGGCAATTCCGAAAAAAGCCACGACGCAGTTGGCAGAGTTTTCAGATTTTATTAGCAATTTTACGCGTAACTTATTGGAAGATGATGAACCTGTGCCAATCATCCGTCAAATGATGCTCGAAGCAGGTTATATCGACTACATTAAAGAGCAAGCAGCTACCCCTGCGCAGGAAAAAACCAAGCTAGATAATATCGAAGTTCTATATAGCAGCATCCAAAGTTTGATTAACCGTGCTGAAGATGTCGATGAAAAGAATATTGAAAGCGTGATTCGTAAAATGGTGCTGCTCGATATGCTCGAACAGCAACAGGAAGAAGAAGACACTGATAAAGTCAATTTACTCACCCTGCATGCGTCCAAAGGCTTGGAATTTCCGTACGTGTATTTGATTGGTTTGGAAGAAGAGCTTTTACCGCATAAAAACTCAATTGTGGCAGATACTGTCGAGGAAGAACGCCGTTTGATGTACGTGGGGATTACTCGTGCACGTCAGGGCTTAACCATTACTTTGGCAGAGCAGCGCAAAGCGGGCGGGCAAATGAAACAAATGACCCCAAGTCGTTTTTTGGATGAATTACCACAAGATGAATTGGAATGGCTCGGACGTAAGAAAAAGTTAGCCGGTGATGTCGATCCGAAATTACAGGCACAGCATTATTTGGAAAATTTACGTGCCTTAATCAAGCGCTAATTTTTTGAAAATACTTAGGGCATTGATGCAAGTACAGCATCAAATGGCACATCGAAAATCGAAAGAAAATTGAAAATTTAAAAACAGGATAAACTTCATGAAAGTTCAAGTTAAAGTCTTAGATTCACGTTTAGGCACAGAATGGCCAATGCCAACTTATGCAACCGCAGGTTCGGCAGGTTTGGACTTACGTGCTTGTGTAGACAGCAGCACCGTGATTGAGCCGGGTCAAACAGTCTTGGTCAAAACAGGTTTAGCGATTTATATTCAAGATACAGGTTTTGCAGGCATGATTTTGCCGCGTTCAGGCTTGGGTCACAAACATGGCATCGTGTTGGGGAACTTGGTGGGTTTGATTGATTCAGATTATCAGGGTGAATTGATGGTTTCGGTGTGGAACCGTAGCCAAACAGCATTTAGCTTAGAACCTGGTGAGCGTTTAGCGCAATACGTTTTGGTTCCTGTGGTACAGGCCAAGTTTGAACAAGTAGATGAATTTGTTGCCACCGAACGTGGTGCAGGTGGTTTTGGGCATACGGGCAAAAACTAAGTTACTTAGGTTTCAGCCTATATCGTTTGGTAAAGTTTTATCTGAAACTTTACCAACAATTCTTGAAAAGTAACGAAAGATGTACTAATAATGACAAGTAAATCACTAGCTCTGATGAGACCATTGCACATCTATTAAAAAATCTAATTAGAATTTTCAAAATATCTCGAGCCAAGATTTATTCACTTTATGTTGGCTCATCTTTGTAGTTGTAAGCCTATGAACAATCCACAAACACTTTTTCCTCAGCATATTTTTCGCGCTTACGACATTCGTGGCAAAGAAACTGTGCTGACCGCGAAATTGGTACACGCCATTGCACAAGGATTGGTGCAACAATATCAACAAGAAAAGCAAACTCAAATTAGTATTGGTTATGATGCGCGTTTAAATAGCCCCGCTTATGCTGAAATTATGCGCCAAGTCTTTCTTGCCCATCAATTTCAAGTGACGATGGTGGGTTGTTGTTCTAGCCCGATGTTGTATTTTATGGCACGACACACGGCAGGCAATGGCATTATGCTTACGGCCAGTCATAATCCAAAATCAGACAACGGCATTAAATGGATTGTGCAGGGCGAACCGCCAACCCCTGAAATGATTCAACACGTGGCACACGATGCAGCGCCATATTATTTAAATACCGATGCAGCACCATCCATCGCCTCACAACACGCCACCAATATTTCACATGAATTTATTGAAGATGCGTGTCAGCAATATCAGCAGGCAATGTTGAACGATATTCAACTGGCGGGCACTTTTAAAGTGGTTTTAGATGGGATGTATGGTTCGGCAGGTCATTGCGCTGCTTTGGTTTTGCAAAAAATGGGCTGTGAGGTGATTGCTTTACGCTGCGAAGCCAATGGTCATTTTCCAGAACATGCACCCGATCCATCACAAGAAAAACACTTACAACATTTAAAAGCTGCGGTGCGTGAACATCAGGCGGACATTGGCATTGCTTTAGATGGCGATGGTGATCGTGTCGTCCTCTTGGATGAACATGCCAATGTGCTTTCAGCAGATCGTTTGCTGTCTTTATTTGCAGAAATGTGTTTAAAAACTCATCCTCAGCATCAAGTGGTGTTTGATGTAAAATGCTCCACTATGGTGCGCAATACCGTGCGTGATTTGGGTGGCGAAGCGGTGATGATTCGCACGGGCAGTACCTTCTTGCGGCGTTATTTGGCGCAGTCGCAAGGCAAGGCTGTGTTCGGTGGCGAATACGCAGGACATTATGTATTCAATGATGGACGTGGTTTTGGCTATGACGATGGTATTTACGCAGCGCTGCGCGTGTTGGAATATTTAAGCCACAGTAATTACAGCAGCCTTTCGGCATTGATGCAGAAATACCCTGAGCGTTGCTGCACTGAAGACACGTATATCAGCACACGGAATATTGAACCGAGTGCGGTTTTAAATGATGTTGAAAGTTCTAGCCATCGCAGTGGTGCAGAATTAAGTAAAATAGATGGTGTAAGACTTGATTTTGAAGATGGATTTGGCATTATTCGAGCATCCAATACAGGCGAATATTTTACGGTGCGTTTTGATGCCGATAATCCATCACGACTGAATGATATTCGCGATACATTTGTTTCCATGTTAAGTGAGCGATACCCTGAAATCGCCCAAGACATTTTAGATGCTCAATAAGGAGAGGCGAATGCCACATCAACAGACTGGTATCGACAAAGCGCAAATTTTGACTGAAGCTTTGCCGTATATTCAACGTTTTGCGGGCAAGACCCTTGTTGTGAAATATGGCGGCAATGCCATGACCGATCCTGAGCTGGAAAGTTCTTTTGCTCGTGATATCGTGTTGTTAAAGACTGTAGGCTTAAACCCGATTGTGGTGCATGGCGGTGGCCCACAAGTGGATTCTATGCTCAAGCAATTGGGACGTGAGTCTGACCGTATTGATGGCATGCGTGTCACCGATCCTACGACTATGGAAGTCGTAGAAATGGTCTTGGGTGGTAGCGTCAACAAATCTATCGTCAATCTGATTAACCAACATGGCGGTCGTGCCATTGGTTTGACGGGTAAAGATGGTAACTTGATTCGCGCACAAAAATTATTGATGCAAAAAACTACTGAAACAGGCGAAGTACAACAAATTGACCTTGGTTTGGTGGGTGAAGTGGTGGGTGTCAAAACCGACGTGTTGGAAATGTTTACCAGCAGCGACTTTATTCCAGTGATTGCACCTTTAGGTGTCGATGATGCAGGCAATACCTATAACATTAATGCCGATTTAGTCGCAGGTAAAGTTGCCGAAGCATTGGGTGCGGAAAAGTTAATTTTGCTGACCAATATTACGGGTGTATTAGACGAAAATAAAAACCTGTTAACTGGTTTGACTACGCAGGAAGTAGATCGTTTAATTGATACAGGCGTGATTTACGGTGGCATGATTCCAAAAGTGGGTTGTGCATTGGATGCAGTTAAAGGCGGTGTAATCAGTGCACATATTGTAGATGGTCGTGTGCCACATGCTACTTTATTGGAAATCTTTACTGATCATGGTGTGGGAACATTAATTACCAACCGTGTCCAAACGCGTAAATAAAACTCTATAAGATGATCCCTAAAAGAGCTTCACAATTGAAGCTCTTTTTTATGTCAAATTTACGGCAAGAAACTGAAATTTTGTTGATTCAGCATCCTTGAAATTGCTTTGCACCTATCCTGCAATCTTAAAATTGTAGTCGCTAAAATCGCGGTCATCATAGTGTCATGCTGCTGTCCTAGTGTAGGAGAAAACATGAGGTATCTATGATGCTACAAAAATTAAATCAGTATCGTCAGCAGTTTAGCTTTCCTATGGTTAAAGTGAGTAAAGCACAGAAAAAAAACAGCAAAGCTACGCAATATGCGTTTGAATGGGTTGAAAATTTAAAGCAACTACAAGAAGTACAGCGCTTTCGTGCACAGCAATTTTCCAAGCAATTTGGCATTGAATTTGAATCGGGTTTAGATCAGGACTTGTACGATTTTGGATGTGAACACGCCGTACTCAGAGATAAATCTACGGGTGAAATTGTTGCTTATACTCGTTTAAAACTTTGGCAAGGGCATGAGCTAGCCAACAGTTATAGTGCGCACGAGTTTAAAATTATAGATGAGTTAGGGCATCTCTCGAATATTGTCGAAATGGGGCGTACTTGTGTACATCCACGTTATCGTTCAGGCAAAACACTCTCTATTTTATGGCTGAATTTAGTGCCTAAAGTGTTATGGGAAATGCGTGCCAAACACATGATTGGCTGTGTCAGTATTCGTTTGGAAGGTAATGAAGCACGCGCGTATCATACCCATCAAGCGATTCAACAATTGGCAGAAAATCAGCGCTGTGATATTCAGTCACAGCAGCCGTTTGAGCCAAGTTGTCCAAGTCATAGCTTTAGCCAAGATGAACGAATACCTAAACTGTTTGATGTTTATCTGAAAATGAATGCTAAGCTGTCTGAGCAAGCATTTTATGACCGTGAGTTTAACTGTCTAGATTATTTTGTTTTGTTAGATGTGAAACAAATGGCGAAACATTTTATTCGCCAAAAGAAAGTGAAAGCATCTTAACTAGAATAATTAAGCAGAGATTTCTACAGCACTGCATATCTATGAAGTGGTACTGTAGAAATCTATTTATATTTTTCAGATTTGAATTATCCACATGGCTGATGCACAATAATCAGATAATTTCATTATTTGTATAAAGATAAGGCCTTATGTGTCAGTTGCTTGGAATGAATTGTGCGACACCTACCGATATTACCTTTTCATTTCGGGGATTTTCGCAGCGCGCAGGAATCACCTCAGATCATTCTGATGGCTTTGGCATTGCTTTTTTTGAAGATAAAGCTTGCCGTTTATTTGTCGATAACCAGTCTGCAGTGGAGTCACCCATTGCAGAATTGATCCGTAACTATCCCATCAAATCGCGTAATGTGATTGCCCATATTCGTAAAGCGACACAAGGCAAAATTAATTTAGAAAATTCACATCCGTTTAGTCGTGAGTTGTGGGGACGCCAGTGGATTTTTGCCCATAATGGTGATTTACATGACTTTCATCCACGTTTATCAGGTCGTTTTACCCCTGTGGGCAATACCGACAGTGAACGTGCATTTTGTTATTTGTTAGATCAATTGGTAAATCATTTTGGTTATGATGAACCGAGCCTGACGCAAATTTTTGACTTGTTAGCCGAAATTTCTCCTAAAATTGCAGAACATGGCACTTTTAATTTTTGTTTGTCCAATGGTCAGGCATTATTTAGTTATGCGGTGACCAAATTACATTGGTTGGTGCGTGCTTATCCATTTCAGCCTGCACAATTAATTGATTTAGATGTTGAGGTTGATTTTAGCCAAGTCACCACAGCAGAGGATTGTGTGGCAGTGATTACCACTGAACCCTTGACTCAAAATGAAACATGGACAGCATTTCAGCCAGGTGAAATGATTTTATTTCAACATGGACGCCCAATTAAAACCCAAATGACACATATTGCGCGTTTGGAACGTGAGCGTTTAAATCCTGAATTAAGACGGATCACCAAAGCGGATCAATACTAATTTATACGGGTATGTGTGGTTGAAAAATATTCATTTTATTATTGTATAATTCAATTAAATCAAGAATGAAAATGTATAAATTGGTTAATTAATAATTGATTCTTTTAGTCGGGTATTTTTGTTAAAATTTATTTAAATCAATGTCTTGTGTTGTTTTTGTGCGATTTAAACCAATCCCTACCAATTCGCTTCATTTTTATTTATGGGAAATACGGCTACCATTCCGCAATGTGATTAATCATTTATTTCTGTAAGGTGGTCGTATGAAGATGAAATGGGTTCCAGAATACAATACTGGTATCGATGTGATTGACGATCAGCATAAACGTATCCTCGATTATATTAATGAAATTGTTGAAATTAGCGATGGTACAGATCGAGCACGTGTAAAGCAGATTTTAGATAATATTATTGATTACACCCAGTCGCATTTTACGTTTGAAGAATCATTACAAGAAGAAGCGGGTTATAAATACCGCGTACCACATAAACGTGTGCATGATTTATTCATTAAAAAAATTGAGTCTTATCGCGATCGTTATGAAATGGGACAATCCATTGAAGGCGAATTGCATGAAGTTTTATCAAAATGGTTAATTAATCATATTCAACACGATGACGCCGATTATGTCGGTGCAGTGAAAGAGAATATGATGGGTATTATTAAGGAAAATGAGAAGAAGAAAGGTAAAGGCTGGTTCGCTCGTTTCTTCTCATAAGTCTGAAGCCATAAAAATGAAAGAATAAAAATTATAAATTTGCGCAGCAAACTGTCTAACGATAGTTTGCTTTTTTCTTTTTTGAGGTTTTGCTTTTCCTTGATGACAAAGGCAAAATAGCCGTAGATTTTTATTAGGACAGCGTCATGCAGGACAATGCTATGTCACGATGGTTATCGCCGCTGATGGCATTTGGTTTATCATTCATTATTATTGCCACACTCGCACCAATGACAGGTATTCAGGTTGAGCGCCAGCTCGATTTTTGGTTACTTTGGTTGGGTACCATGGTGATTTTGGCATTACCGATCACCTATTTGGAAATTGCTTTAGCCAAGCGCTCTAAAAGTACCGCACTACAGGCATTGTCTGGTTTAACCCGTGATGCAGATGCTTCACCAAAATGGCGTATTGTGGGTTGGCTTGCGGTGGTATTTATTCCGTTTTTGGCAGGTGGCTTGTTGTCCAACGCTGCGAAAATTTTGAATCAATACGCCGTGGAAGGCTTGGCCGGTAACATTGTACTGGTTATTCTTGCGGTTGTGGCATTGGCACTGTCATTGCTTGCACGTCAAATTTTACTGTTGTGTACTGCTATAGCTGTCGTAGCTGCATTGATTTTAGCCAATGTATTTGGTACTCAATTGCCTGCATGGCAAGTCACACCTATTGAATTAGGCGAGTGGGGGAGTGCAACAGTATTGGCTTTGGTTGCCAGCGGTTTGGGCATGGGGTTGTACTGGCAAACCAGTTTGGCGCAGGCGCAACAGCAAAATGCGGCAACATCAACCGTTTTACCCATCTGGATTGCACAATTATTGGCAGTCGTTGCTTTTGCCTTCTTTGCAGTACAAGCACAAATTCCTGCACTGGCGTTAGTGGTTGCCGCAGTTGCAGCTGCTGCCGTGTTATTACAATTGGCACGTGAGCAATTGGCACAGCGTCAAATGGCCGTTGCGATTCAATGGATTGTCTTAATTGCAGCAACACTGGTGTGGGCAGTGCCAGCCATTACTTCAATATTTAATTTTGTGTTGTTGCTTTGGGGCTTGGTGATTTGCCTGATTTATGCCATTTTCGCAGGCTGGATTATGAAAATCAGCCATTTGCGTAAAGCCATGAACTTTAGCAGTGAAGCCTTTTATAACATTTGGCGTATTGCGGTACGTGTGGTGTTACCTGTATCTATCGTAGTGGCGATGGTGGCGTTAATTGGACAGTGGATCGCATGAGTCAAATGGCGCAGGTTTGGGTGGCGTATGCCACACCCGAACAACAATGGCATGTGGCTGTCGCATTTCAGCAGGGCATGACTGTACTGGATGCAATTCAGCAGAGTGGACTTGTGACAGCAACGACTTTACCTGAACCGTTGATGCTGGGTATTTTTGGTGTACGGGTTGAGCCGCAGCATGTATTACAAGCAGGTGATAGGGTTGAGATTTATCGTGCTTTGACCATTAACCCGAAAGATATTCGTCGTAAACGTGCCGCAAAGAACCCAGTAGGGCGTTATGCCAAAAGCAATCGCTTGAGACAATTGCAATGATTTAAAAAACCCCTCAGATGAATTTCAGTGAGGGGTTTCTTTTTATTCTAAAGCGGCTATAGTGGTGGCGCGTTGAGAATCGCTTCTTTCGATCCTGGTAGGCCTGGTTGAGATTCTGGAATCGTTTCCAATCCTTCAACTTTTTCTACAATACCATTTTGATTGAAAAAGATTTTCAAATGCTGACCATGCGCGGCAGGGATCTTGGCTTTTTTAGCATAAGTTCCTGGGATATAGTTGTAAATGTAGTCCCAACGTAATGGATTCATCGGGTCGGCGATGGTAGGACTGCCCAGCAAAAAGCGGACTTGTTGATGACTCATACCGACTTGGACTTTAGACGCTTGAGCTTGGGTTAAAGGTGTACCCTGTGGAATATCGACTTTATAAACGCCCAAGGTCGAACAGCCTGCGAGCAGTGAAGTGACCAATAACGTCAACATGATTTTTTGCATTTTGCTACACTATCCCAAATTAATTATGATGCATTTGATCTTGATCCAGTGTTAGATCATACTGCATCTTAACTTTGTTGCATATTCCAACTTTAATTTTGTTGAGAGACCTTTTTTCATGCCTATTTCAAATCAAGAATTACGCAAAGCTGGACTTAAAGTTACCCTTCCACGAATTAAAATCTTAGAATTATTAGAAAATTCAAAACAACATCATTTAAGTGCAGAAGATATCTACAAAACTTTACTCGATCAGGGTGAAGATGTGGGTTTAGCAACTGTGTATCGTGTGTTAACACAGTTTGAAGCTGCAGGCATTATTGAGCGTCATAATTTTGAGAACAATCATTCTGTGTTTGAAATTATGCAGGAAGATCACCACGACCACTTGGTTTGCTTGAACTGTAGCAAAGTGGTTGAATTTATTAACGATACCATTGAAAAAGAACAGCATGATGTAGCTGAAAAATTTGGTTTTGAGCTCACAGGGCACTCGCTGAATTTATATGGTTATTGTGATGCGCCAGAATGTCGTGAAGCCTTACGCAAGAAATAATTTGCTGTAAGCATAAAAAATAGGCTTCCGTATGGAAGCCTATTTTGTTTGTGTTTAAGCGTTGTTGTGATGTTATTGCCCATCGAAGGTAATATTCGAAGTTGCATGTAACAAGCGCTCGCCACCTTCTTCTGCAAGTTTGATTTGTAGACGCAAATCGTTTGGCGAGTCGGCGTGTTTAAGTGCATCTTTGTAGCTAATTTGTTTGGCTTTATAAAGATCGTATAACGCTTGGTCAAAGGTTTGCATACCCAACTCACGTGAACGCTTCATCAGGTCTTTAATTTCGTGCACATCACCTTTACGGATTAAATCTGCAATCAGTGGTGAGTTAATTAAAATTTCAATCGCAGCACGACGTGAGTTGCCATCAATGGTTGGAATTAACTGCTGTGCCACAATTGCTTTCAGGTTTAGCGACAAATCCATGAACAACTGGTTATGACGGTCTGCTTCAAAGAAGTGAATAATACGGTCAATTGCTTGGTTAGCGTTGTTGGCGTGTAGGGTGGCAAATACCAAGTGACCTGTTTCGGCAAAGGCAATTGCATAATCCATGGTTTCGCGGGAACGAATCTCACCAATCAGAATTACATCAGGCGCTTGACGCAAGGTATTTTTTAATGCGATTTCAAAGGAGTCGGTATCAATCCCGACTTCACGTTGGGTAATAATACAGCCCGCATGTTCATGCACAAATTCAATCGGGTCTTCAATGGTGATGATATGACCTTTGGAGTTTTGGTTGCGGTAACCAATAATAGACGCCAAAGAAGTCGATTTACCTGTACCAGTCGCACCTACAAAAATGATGATGCCACGTTTGGTCATCGCCAAATCTTTGAGAATAGGTGGCAGTTTCAAGTCATCCATGGTCGGGATTTTGGTTTCAATCCGACGGAGTACCATGCCCGGCTCATCACGTTGTTGGAATGCGCTGACACGGAAACGTGCTGTTTTTTCACGGTTGGTAATCGCAAAGTTACATTCACGGGTTTCGGCAAATTCCTTGCGCTGTTTTTCACTCATAATTGAGTTAAGCAGCTGACCGACAATTTCACCTGTAAGTTTACTTTTGGCTACAGGCACAATTTGTCCATGAATTTTCATGGAAGGTTCAACATCGGCTGTAATAAACAAGTCAGACGCTTTTTGCTGAATCATTAAATTCAGTAAATCATTAAAGTCCATCGCGTATCTCGAATTTTAAACTTATAAGAATGATTCAGGCTGTTTTGCAACCGTACGAGCCGTTTGTGGGCTAATCACACCGCGCGATACCAAGTTTTTCAAACTCTGGTCAAGGGTGGTCATACCGTAGTTGGCACCAGTCTGAATTGCCGAGTACATTTGAGCTACTTTGTTTTCACGAATCAGGTTACGCACTGCAGGAATACCAATCATGATTTCATGCGCAGCTACACGACCACCACCATTTTTCTTGAGCAGGGATTGTGAAATGACGGCTTGTAAAGATTCAGACAACATGGCACGTACCATGTCTTTTTCTTCGGCAGGGAATACATCAATCACACGGTCAATGGTTTTTGCTGCAGAGGTGGTGTGTAGCGTACCAAATACCAAGTGACCCGTTTCAGCAGCAGTCAGTGCCAAACGAATGGTTTCTAAGTCACGCATCTCACCCACTAGAATAATGTCAGGGTCTTCACGCAGTGCCGAACGTAATGCTTCGTTAAAGCCATGCGTATCACGGTGTACTTCTCGTTGGTTAACCAAACATTTTTTAGATTGGTGTACAAATTCGATTGGGTCTTCGACGGTCAGAATATGGTCGTAGCGATTGTCATTAATAAAGTCAATCATCGCGGCAAGTGTGGTTGATTTACCTGAACCCGTTGGGCCTGTCACCAATACCAAACCACGTGGATATTCACAAATATCTTTAAAGATTTGTCCCATGCCTAAATCTTCAAGGGTCAAAACTTTAGAAGGAATGGTACGGAATACTGCACCTGCACCACGGTTTTGGTTAAATGCGTTCACACGGAAACGAGCCACGCCTGGGACTTCAAAAGAAAAGTCCGTTTCTAGATTTTCTTCATAATCACGACGTTGTTTATCATTCATAATGTCGTACACTAATTTGTGTACTTCTTTATGTTCTAATGCTGGTAAGTTAATTCGACGAATTTCACCATCCACACGAATCAGTGGTGGCATGCCCGCAGATAAGTGTAAATCCGAAGCGCCGTTTTTAGCGGAGAACGCCAATAATTCTGTAATATCCATGAAAGTCCCCGAGATCAATTAAATCTTAATTATTTTGATAGAATAATACGGCTTTCCATCAGCTTAACCAACTGTTAGTTGCTGGACAAGGTAAAAAAAGATGAATGAAATGAGAAATGCATCAATGAATAATCTGCAGCTTATGCGCACTCAGGTTTTGCAACAAATTCAACAGGCATGCCAGTTGGCACAGCGCGAGCCAAATACGGTGCAATTGTTGGCAGTGTCTAAGACTCATCCGAGTGAAGCCTTGCGTGAAATGTATGTGACAGGGCAGCGCGCTTTTGGCGAAAATTATTTGCAAGAAGCTTTGGATAAAATGCAGGCCCTGAGTGATTTAGAAATTGAATGGCACTTTATTGGGCATGTGCAGCGCAATAAAACCAAACATTTGGCAGAAAAATTTGCATGGGTGCATGGGGTAGATCGTTTGATTATTGCCGAGCGTTTATCGAATCAGCGCGATGCTCAACAAGTGCCCCTGAATATTTGTTTACAAGTAAATATTGATGCGCAAGACACGAAGGATGGTTGTCAGCCGAGCGAAGTTGCAGAATTAGTCCGACAGATCAGCCAATTACCGCATTTAAAACTACGCGGTTTGATGGTGATTCCTGCACCTGATCATCCTCAAGCTTTTCAAGATGCCAAACAATTGTTTGATGCAGTGAAAGCACAACATGCACAACCTGAAGATTGGGATACTTTGAGTATGGGGATGTCGGGCGATTTAAATGCCGCAATTGCAGCAGGTTCAACTATGGTACGGATTGGTACAGCATTGTTTGGCGCACGTGACTATTTCAAGGCTTAATTGCTAGATGAACAAAGAATCTGCCAAGATTTTGCAAACATTATCTTGTACGTTTTGGCTGACATGAAATGCGGAAATTTGCGGCTAGTGCTGAAGGTTGGATTTTCTTAATATGAACTTATCGGGAAACAGGGAGTTTCCTAAATAAGAAGAATAAGAAATAGAATAACACGGAAGTGCTTGGTACGACAGGAGTTATACCAAAAACTGAATCTAGAAAGCCTCGACAGGATGTCGAGGCTTTTTTAGTTATGTATGCTGTAAAGCTGTCAAAGTTTTGGCTTGTGTAGATTATTTTTAATAACCTTCACTATTTTTAGAAAGCGCCACTCCCGTCCAGTAAATAGGTGAAGTAGACATTCAAGATTTATTTTCTATCCAGATTCGAATACGGGCAATCAGTAAAAATAGCAAAAAACAGAACTGAAAGAAGCCTGTGAAAATGATGGTCCAACCGCTATTTCCAGGTGTTTTTCTTGCATCCAACTCAATGACTAAAGTGCAGACGGTGAGAATGATTTCAAAAATTAAAACCGCTTTAAAAACCCAAGGTTTAGGGAAACGTATTAACCATGTGAGAAAAATAATACTTAAACTGGGCAATACAGCAAAGAGAATAATCGTTTTTATATCCATAAAATTAAGTACTTAAAGTGTGTGTGATTTTAAAATAAATTCAATACAACTTCATGGAAGCCTAAAATCTGAAATCTCACAGTCATCTCAATAATTCTTCAATCGACAAATAATCTTCAGATTTTAGGCAGTATTGGCTTTAACCCACCACATTGACTTCACTTGCCCCTGCACCCACTGGTTTGACTTGAATTTGCACAGGAATTCGTTCGTGCATTTCCTGAATATGCGAAATCAGCACCACTTTACGTCCCTGACTTTGCAGATGGTCTAAGGCATTCATCACCATGTGCAAGGAAGTCGGGTCGAGAGTGCCAAAGCCTTCATCAATAAATAGCGATTCCAGTTTCATTGAGCCAGATGCCATATTGGCAATTGCCAGTGCCAAAGCTAAAGAAACCAAAAAGGTTTCGCCACCCGATAAAGACAGAACAGGGCGAATTTCACTGTTCATATCTAAATCAATAATCGCCAACCCCAAACTGTCAGGAATACGATGCAACTGATAACGCGAACTCAGTGGCAGCAATTGCTGATTGGCGTATTCCACCAAAATATCCAAGTGATGTTCTTGAGCAATTTTCTTAAATTTCGTACCTTCTTTATGCCCAATTAAATCGTAAATACGTCCCCAGCGGTATTCTTCAGCTTTGATACTTTCAATTTGAGTTTGATAGGTAGCAAAAATCCCTTGATTGGTGCTATTCAGGCGTAGCTGTGCCTCAATCTCATTATAGTTTTGCTGTTGTTTGGCTTTGTCTGTTTGCAGCGCTGCCAGTTGCGTGGTGACCTCGTCAAAACTCAGTTGTGGCTGTTGCTTTAAGTGTTTTTGATATTGCTCTTCCAATGTTTGCCAAGCCGTTTTAGCACTCTCCAAACTGTTTTGTTGTTGCTGCAGCATGTTGCGTATTTGCTGATGTTCGGCATAAGAAATCTGTAAACATTTATCAATGATGCTGGCTTGAAAATGCGTGTGTGTCGCTTGCCACGTTGCAATGTGTTGCTGACATTCAGTGTGTTGCTGCATGCGCTGTTGAATTCTACTATCCAAACCATGTTTTTGCAGTTGTAAGTCTTTTAACACCTGTTCTGCTTGATTAAGTACAGTTCGTTGTGTGCTAAGTGCAAGATTGAGTTGCTGTTGTTGCTGATCTAAAGCCTGCTGCCATTCTTGATAGGTCTGATATTCACATCCCGCATGAGTTCTTGTAAGCTGCTTAATTTGATCACGCAGCTCACTTCCTGCAGTTTTAATCTGCTGCAGTTGTAGGGTTTTCTCTGCATGTTGCTGTTGTAAAAATAGCAACTTTTCTTGCACTTGCTGCTGTTGTTGAGTCAGTTGTTCAATCGTTTTGCTCAGTTGAACTTGCTGCTGCTGCAAGTGATGACGTTGCTCTAACTGTTGTAAGGCATTTTGATAGTATTCAATCGGTTGATTGAGCCAAGCGTGTCTTTGTTCTGCATCTAAAAGCGACAAAATAGGCTGTAAACGCTGAGCGAGGTCTTGGCGTTGTTGAATAGCATATTTGAGTTGTTCTGCCTGCTGTGCAGCATTGCGCCATTGTTTCAGGGTATCGTTTGCTTGTTGAATACTCTGCTGCAAGTGTTGAGTGGATTGATGTGTTGTTGCCCAATGTTGCTGTACGTGTTCAATTTGCTTTGCAACAGGTAGCGCTGCATCCAAATCTAAAGATAAGGATGTTGCAAGCTGTTGCACCAATGTCTGTTGTTGTTCAAGTTGCTGTTGCAGTTCAAGACTGCGTTGTTGTTGTTGATGATAAGTTGCATCGTATTGACTGCGAGCACGCTCCAATTGTTGTAGCTGTTTTTGCGCATGCTCAAATTCAGTTTTGGCCTGCTGCAATTGCTGATCCTGCAATTGGTTTAAAGCGTCACTGAGTAAATTTTCATGCTGAATAAACGGATGTTCATGGCTGCCGCAGACCATACAGGCTTCATTCGGTTTTAATTGGGCACGTAAATCCTGCACACTTTGATGCTGCAATAAACGCTGCTGTTCAAAAATCTGCTGTAATTGTTGCAAGGCTTGTTCAGTAATTTGCACTTGCTGCTGTTGGGTTTGAATTTGAGTCTGTGTCTGCTGTTGCAGACTTAAAGTTTCTTGCTGACGCTGTTGTAACTGCTCAAATAGGGTGGTCTGTTGTTGCCATTGTTCAAGTGCCTGTTGCAAGCGCTCTAAAACATGCACACTCTTTAAAGCATGTTGTAATTGCTGTTGCTCTGCCGTGAGTTGCTGCTCAAGTTGTTCAGGATGTTGATATTGTTTTTCCCAAACCAACAGTTGTTGCTGTGTATGTTGTTGTTGCTCAATTAAAGTATCTAATGCAGATTGGAACAGCGTAGGGTTTTGCTGACGTAGCTGCTGTTCAAGCTGCAAATAATCTTGCAGACGTTGCAACGTAAGGGCTAAATTATCATCAAAATTTGCCCATGCCGCAGTCTGTTTGAATTGCTGTTGTAAATGTTGCTGTTGTTGTTGCTCGGTTGCAAGTTGAGTCGTCAGTTGCTTCAAATTATTTTGCACAGGCTGAATTTGCTGCTCTGCAAATAATTTTTGTGCAGCATCCAAAGCGGTATATTGTTGAAGTTTGCTAGAAATTTCATGTTGTAACTGTGCCGCAATTTCAAGTTGTGGTTTCAATTGTTCAACATGCTGCTGCCATGCCTGAAGGTCTTTTTCCGCTTGCTGTTGCTGACTAATCGCTTGCTGTTGTGCGTATTCCGCTTGTTGCAAGTTTGGTTCAAATTTCAAAAGCTGCTGATTCAGATTTTTTAGCTCGGTATCTGCTTGCTGACGCAAGACAAATTGCTCGCGGATGGTTTGAAATTCATCTAAATGTTTGAGCAATTGTTTTTGAGAGGCGAGTTTAAGATCGGCATCGACTTGAACATCATATATTTCTTTTTTAGCTTGGGTGCTGGCATAGAGTTCATAGCAATCTTTGTGCCATTTCACATCATTTTCATACAGTTTTTCGGTTTGGGTCAACAAAGCTAACTGCTGATTCAGTTCATGTTTTTGGGCTTCTAAACCTTTCAGTGTTTCCTCGCCGAGGAGCACCACATGCCCCATGACATTTTCAAGATCTGTCCTTTTTTGTTTAATTTCGCTAAATTTAACGGCTGCACGTTTACTGACTTCGGTAAAAATTTGCGAATTGGTTAAATATTCGAGTAAATCTGCCCGTTCATGGTCTTTAGCTTTTAGAAATGCCCCGACTTCCGATTGTGCCAATAATACTGCGCGTGTGAATTGTTCAAAACTAAGGCCAATCAGTTGTTCTACAATTGGCGTAGCTTCAGAAATTCTTTGATTTAAAACCCGTTGCTCATCTAGGCAGGTAATGGCACGTTCAACTTTTAAGTTTCCATCCACTTTGTTATGTGCACGGCGAATTTGCCAACGTGCCGAATAGCGTTTTTGATCGAGCGCGATAAATTCAAGTTCTGCAAAGCCAGAAGTCGTACCACGACGTAAAATATGTTTAGAGTCTTTTAAGGAAATTTCTTTGCCTGCGGTATCGGTCAGACTGCCTGTAGCACCTCTCAAACGTGGAATTTCGTCATAAAGTGCCAAACACATGGCATCCAGCAAAGTCGATTTGCCTGCACCAGTTTTGCCCGTAATTGCAATTAAACCTGCCTGTGCCAGTGGCTCATCTTCAAAATTGATGACATGCGTGCCTGCCAAAGATGCCAAATTATTTAAACTTAAACGTAAAATTTTCATGGCAAATCCTTAAGCTTTATTCTGATCAAGTTCTTGTTGGGCTTCGGCCAAAAGCTGTAAAAAATCTTGGCTCACTTCTGGGTCAGGTTGATAGCCCATTTTTTCCCATAAATCTAAAAATAATTTTTCAGGCGTAGGCGGCTCTAAATCAATTTTTGATTGTTGCACGTTCGAGTTTTCACAGTTTTGAAAGCGTCGTGCAATGCGCAGTAAACGATAGCGGTTGGCAGGCAGTGCTTGTTCAATTTGTTGGCGTAAATCAATGGGTGGCGGGGCATCGCTGATATATTCAATTTCTAAAAAATGCCGTGCGCAAACTTCTGCAATTTCATCTTTTGGCAATTTATTCAGTTCGGTGATTAATTCAGAAAGTTCACAGCGAATCCGAAGCAGCTCTACCGTACGTGGAATAAGCAAGCTTTCATATTGGAAACGCTGTGCATCTGCCTGTAATGGATCAATCCTAACTTCAAGGACTTGGTGTTTATAATTCAGCTCGCTAAATGATAAAGGGATGGGTGAGCCGCTATAGCGAATGTGTGGCTGTCCGACCTGTTGCGGTTTGTGTAAGTGTCCGAGTGCGACATAGTCAATCACCTCATCAAACAGCGCAGTCGATATGGCTTCTTCATTCCCCACTACAATTGGGCGTTCTGAGTCGGAAGTTTCGCCACCTTGCATGTGTGCATGTGACATTAAAATCAGGGCTTGATCGGGTTGTTTACGGGCTTTGGCTTCTGCAATCAGTTGTTGATGTAAGTAAGCAACAGCAGATTGATTGTCACTGCTATGTTCATTTAAACCTGTAATTTCTGCACTGCGTAAATAGGGCAGGGTCAGACACCATGCCACAATATTTTGCGCAGCGTCATAAATAGGCACTAGGAGTTTATCTAAATCTAATTTTTGCTCGGCTGTTTTACCAATCACGCCCACAGCTTTGGCGTTGAAGCGGTCTAAAAAGGGTTCAACTTGCTCAATGCGATACCCAGAGTCATGATTGCCTGCAATCATTAAGGTTTGCATGTGTGGAGCAAGCACATGCGCATCGGTAAGGAATTGATAGAGTTGTTTCTGAGCGCTCGAAGCAGGATTGACCACATCAAAAATATCGCCTGCTATGAGCAGGGCATTCGGCTGTTTGCTTTTAATTTGAGTTAAGAGCCAATTTAAAAATTCAGTATGTTCATATTCACGTTCATGGTGATGGAAAAATTGCCCCAAATGCCAATCAGAGGTATGTAAAAAATGAACAGCCATGCGTGTTCCAATCTTGATGTTGAATTATGGGATAACTTAACATAACTGAGCGCAACACTGCGGCAAAAAACCAGTTTTCTGCTTTTAAAGCGACAATTTAGGTCGCAGAGATTTTAAAGAGAAGGGAAAGTAAAATCTGTCGTGATCTGTATAGAAAAATATAGAGAGTTAAAATACTGATGTTAGAAAGGCTAAAAAAAGACCTTAAAAAATAAAGACCGACGATTCGAGTGATGATGAAATCGTCGGTCAAAGAAAAACTTGCGATACAGTAAAGCTTTGGCTGCTGTTCAAAGCATGACTGTATGCGATTTATTGCTTTAGTCAGGTCACCGAAAATATTGTGGATGCCATACACATTAACGGTTGTTGTGACCTTGTAGCCTATATAACGTCAGGCTTTTGTATTCGGTTGACAATTTCATGAAAAAAAAATCAATTTTTTTTATACTAGGCTGAATCTTTTGTCTGAGTCATCTTTATGGTATCGCTAAGCCGTTATTTTATCTGGTTTTTCTTGTATTGCTTTGTGATGACCTGTATTTGTGGCGTATTGGCTGCATTATTACCTGCGGGTGTAGGCGGGATTTTAACTGCGGTGCCTTATTTGGTTGCCATGATTTTAGTGCTGTATAAGTTTTTAAAACAACAACGCCGTGCGCCGAATGACAAGGAACGCAAGACATTTACTTTAGGATTTAGCCTGATTTTTTGGGGCTATAACTTGGCGTTTTTATTATTAGGTTTGGCGATATTTTCTCGCCAAAACCCAAGCATTTGGCAAGATTTTTTACAGTATTTGCAACAGCCACAATTTATGAGTGTGGTGGTGATCATGTTCTTGTTGATCGCAATTCCATTGTATCTGCTGACCTATTGGTTTTATGGTAAACAGGCACAGCGTATGGCAGTTAAAATGTTTGGTTGATAAAAGAAGTTGTTAATATCTGATTTTCTTCAAATATACATGATCAGTTATGTGATGATGATTTGCTCAGACTTGAACATTCAGTCTAAATCACGTATAGCTAAAACTATATTTTTCATCATGCTGAGATTGGAAGATGCATAAACCTTTGGTACTGGTAACAGGGGCAAGTGGTTTTATTGGTTCACAATTGTTGCCATTTTTATTGCAACAGGATTATCGGGTGGTGGGGCTAACCCGACAGCCCAATCGAGTATCCAAACATCCACAATTACGCTGGATTCAGCAGTTAGATGAACTCGACACCGACCAAATTGATTATGTGATTAATTTGGCGGGAGAAAGTATTGGGCAGGGCAGATGGACAACAGAACGCAAACAAAAATTGCTCGATAGTCGAGTTCAGACCACACTGTACTTATATCAATATCTTGAAAAGCGCCGTATTTTCCCCAAGTGTATTATTTCAGGCTCGGCAGTGGGGTATTACGGAATTGACCCGCAGGAACAATGGTCAGCAGTATGTACCGAACACAGTGCAGCACAAGATATTTTTATGTCGCAACTGTGTCAGCAATGGGAACAAGCTGCTTTAAGCTTTAGCCAGCAAAATACTAAAATTATGCGCTTGGGCGTGGTGTTTGGGCGCGGTGGTGGCATTTTACCGCAAATGTTATTACCAATTCGTTTAAATGCCGTCGGGCGGATTGGGCATGGACGGCAGCCTGTTGCATGGGTGCATATACAAGATGTTTTACAGGTCATTCACTGGTTAATGACGCAACCTGTAGACGCCAAAATTTTGAATGTGGTTGCACCTGAAAAAACCAGTCAGCAAGACTTTGCCGAAACCGCAGCTCGGCTTTTAAAACGTCGTCCATTTTTGGTGTTACCTGCTTTTGTCTTGCGTTGGTTATTGGGCGAGCAATCGCAATTGGTGCTGAATGGGCAATATGTTAAACCACAAGCGTTAGAACAAGCAGGCTATTGCTTTCAATATCCAAAACTTGAACAGGCGCTAGCGGCTTGTCTGGGTGCATCATCCTCTACTTAAACAGAGGATGCTGCTGAGTGTTATGCACAGATTGAGGTGGGCTGTAACTGCTTTGGATCATAAGCGGCAGGATCAACAATCGTTTCTTGCCCAAGCATGAGCTGTCTTAATAACTGCGCTGAAGCAGTGCCCATACATAAGCCATTACGGAAGTGTCCGAAATTCATCCATACATTATTTAGGCTTGGCACTTTGCCGATATACGGCACACCTGTAGGCGAGCCTGGACGTAAACCAGCCCATTGTTTCACAATGGGGAACTGTGCCAATTCAGGCACCATTTCAAAACAAGCCGTTAAAATATCTTGTTGGGTTTGCGGGTTTGGTGTGGTGTCAAAACCAACCTGACGCATACTTGAACCGCACAGCACATGCCCATCTTGACGTGGAATCAGGTACATCACCTTGTTCATACACATGCTTGGCAACCATTGTGCAGGGGTTTTAAATAACACAATTTGCCCCTGCACAGGCTGTACGGGAATCTCTAAACCCAGTTGTGCCGCCCACTGCTGTGACCATGCGCCTGTCGCAAGTACGATATGATCTGCATGATGCAAGCGACCATCGGCAGATTGAATGGCTTGAATACGATCTTCAGTGATCTGAAATTGCTGAATTGGGCAGTGTTCAAAAAATCGCACGCGCGGATGTTGTTTCAAATATTGCGTGAGCGATTGTAATAAACGCGGATTGCGCACATTGGCAAGTTGTGAGAAATACAGGGCTTGTTTAAATTTGGGGTGGATATGCGGGTTAATTTGTTCGAGCTGTTCCCGATTCAGACATTCAGCTTGCTGCATCGGTTCATGATGACGTTCGGCATAATTTATACCAATCTCAAAATCATCTTCATCAAAAATCAACATGCCTGTTTCATGGATTTCAAAATCAATGCCTGTAATAGGTTTGAGTTTTTCATTCCATGCTTGGTACTGCGGTTTGGCAAATTGGGCTAAGTCATTGACCGCTTGAGGATAACGCCACGGATACATGGGAGAAAGAATTCCACCACCTGCCCATGATGCCGCTTGTGCTGCTTGTTGTTGATCAAAAATACTGATAGAGCAGCCCTGCTCTACCAGTTCGAGTGCAGACAACAAACCGCTGATGCCTGCACCAATGATTGCGATGTGCATGAAAGTCGCCTGTTTATGCCATATCTTTAAGTTTGAGTGCTGCTTCTTCGGCAAAATATGTCCAAATACCATCTGCACCTGCACGGCGGCAACTCATTAGCGATTCAATAATCACACTGTCCGACAACCAGCCATTTTGAATCGCGGCAGCAAGCATGGCGTATTCACCACTCACTTGATAGACAAAGGTTGGCACACCAAAGTTATCTTTCACTTCACGTACAATGTCTAAATAAGGCATGCCTGGTTTTACAATCACCATGTCTGCACCTTCTTGAATATCCAGTGCAATTTCATGCAAGGCTTCGGCACGGTTGCCAATATCCATTTGATAATTGTATTTGTTGCCGCCTTTTAGGTTGCTGGCAGAACCGACTGCATCACGGAAAGGACCGTAAAAGCTAGAGGCATATTTGGCTGAATAAGCCATGATAGAGGTATAGATATGCCCGTTGCTTTCCAACGCCTGACGAATCGCACCAATACGGCCATCCATCATGTCACTTGGCGCAACCACATCTGCACCCGCTTCGGCATGGCTTAACGCCTGTTTAATTAGACATTCAACCGTTTCATCATTCAGGACATAGCCTGTGTCATCAATAATGCCATCTTGACCATGAGTGGTGTACGGGTCGAGTGCGCCATCGGTAATAAGTACCATCTCTGGCAATTCTTTTTTCAGCAGGCGTAGTGTGTTTTGCACCAAGCCATCTTCACGCCATGCTGCTTCTGCGGTCAGGCTTTTGTCTTCTTGTGGTGTGACTGGAAATAATGCCAGTTTAGACACGCCCAACTGCATTAAACGCTCGGCTTTTTTGAGTAATAAGTCTGCCGATAAACGCTGAATATTCGGCATGCTTGGAATATCTTGGGTTTGATTTTGTCCCGGTAAAACAAATACAGGATAAATCAAGTGATCTGTGGTTAAGTGAGTTTCGCGAACCATGGCGCGTAATTGATCATTTTTACGGATACGACGCATACGAGTGGCAGGAAATGCAGGGCGATTGAACGTATAGGTCATAAAAATCTCACTGATCAGTATTAAACTAGACGACTATTGTAGCCCCTTAAATTTCATTTGGGCATACATTGGCTGTTTTTATTGTTGGTAAATTGAGTTGTTTGGACTTTTGGGCACGTTATGAGTAATGCAGAGAAAAATTGGACTGGGAATATACATTTAGGCGCGAAAGTCGATATTGATGTCGTGCTAAGACAATTGGTCAATGCATTTAATGGATCGCCATTTTTTCAACACAATGGCATGAGCATGCGTGTGGTAGATGGTCAAATTGAAGCCTATATTGAGATGCAACCGTATATGGTGGGCAACGTGGCTTTCCAAATTTTACATGGTGGTGTTGCTGCAACCATTTTGGACAGTGTGGGCGGTATTGTGGCAATGGGGGAGTTATATAAACGGACAGAACCTGACGATTTGCCCGATACCATTAAAAAAGTCACTCGTTTGGCTACCGTAGATATGCGAGTGGATTATTTAGCACCGGGACGCGGCAAGTATTTTATTGCCCGTGCGGAAACTTTGCGTTTAGGGCGTAAAGGCTGCACCATGCGTATGACGATGGTCAATGATGAAGATAAACCAATTGCAACGGCAATTGCGTCTTATGCCTATTAAAATCTAAGGTAGGGCGCGAACAATTGTGTTTTGCATAATTGGATGACTGTTTATTTTTGATTAGTTTATTGTTTTAAACATATAAGGAGTTGAGTGATCATCTCCTTTTTTTGTGTGCATGAAGAGTTTTTTGAATTGTGACAGTTTGTAGCGACTTAAGTTTTCTTTAAGTTTAGATTTCTATCTTGAGCATTGAGTTATTTTCTATCCAATGTGATGCACATGATCAAATTTAATTTTGATGCTCAATCATCCAGTCAAACGCATTTTCTGGATGCGAATTTTCATCAGCAAAAAAATAAAAAACAATTCAACGGGTATGCATCTGTAGCGCAGCCGTATAAACCACAAACGAACCCAAAACAGTTGAACCTAGAACAGCCACATTTAGATGTATTACACAGCTATGCCTCGGTGATTCAAGCACACACAACAGCACAACATTTAAATGTGACAACTGTGACCCAAGATGCTAGCAAACAACGCTTGGCATTAGAGCATTTTATTCGAGATAAATACCAAAAAGTCCATCAGGCATCCATAAATACTTTTTCAGATACCTTGTTTGCAGGCTATGTAAACCACGACATGCAAGTGGTGATTGGCATGCAACCATTGGGCGCAAACCAAGCCTTTTTGGAACAGTATTTAGGTGCACCCATTGAAACCATTTTAACCCAATTGAGCCAAGTGCCTGTAACGCGCGCGCAGATTGTTGAAATTGGCAACTTGGCAGCGCAAGACATGAGCAAAGCCAAATTGATGGTGGCTTTTTTGGTCTTTCACTTATCGCAGAACAATGTGTCGTGGGCAGTTTGCACAGGAACATCAGCAGTGCGCTATGTGTTACAGCAAATGGGTTTGCATTTTCAGGTACTAGAAAAAGCCAACCCCGAAGCCTTGGGCGATGCACAGCATCAATGGGGCAGTTATTACCAACAGAAGCCTTATGTACTGGCGATTGACGTTGCAGCAGCGTTGGCGGTCACGCAACAGCAATATTGTTTTTATGCCTAAGGTCATGCAGAAAGGCGGAAATTGAAAGATGAATGAGTTATTTGAAAACCTGAATCACTATGCCCAAACAGACCCTGAGCGTGAAGCAATTGTGACGGCACAAACCACACTGAGTTATGCCACATTACAGCAACGGGTTGAGTTGCTCAGTGCAGAATTGGCAACTTATCAAGTACAGCGTTTGGCGTTGTGGGGTGTGAATCAGGCCGATTGGATTGTGGTCGATTTAGCCGCACGTAAAGCTGCAATGACAGTCATTCCTGTGCCTTTATTTTTTACTGCTGCACAAGTGCAACATTTACTGCAAGACAGCCAAGCGGAGTTGCTGTGTATTTTGACGGATACTGCACAAAGCGATACTCCGTCCAATGTTAACTCGGCTATTGGAAATACTGCTATTCCAGAAGCTTTGTTGGAGATGATTGATGCAGTTCAGGCACAGGTTTTGCCACCATCAGATTTATATCAAGGGCAGTTGTTTCGTCTAAGCGTTGAAACAGCACAACCGCATTTATCCCCAAATTCTGCTGAGCAGCCTACAAAAATTACTTATACCTCGGGCAGTACAGGTACACCCAAAAGTGTGTGTTTGGCAGAAGCCACCATCAATTCAATTACACACTCTTTAAGTCAGGCATTACAAAGTAGCCAGCTTGGGCGGCATTTGTGTCTAATTCCATTTGCAACATTGCTTGAAAATATCGCAGGCGTGTATGTGCCTTTTCACATGGGACGTGCAGTGGTGGTGGGTGAAGTCAGCCAGTTCGGTTTGCTGTCCAACCATGAGTTTGATGTTTCACGCTTTGTCGATGCCGTGCAGCAATATCGCATTGAAAGCGTGATTTTATTGCCGCAAATGCTCAAAGCGATTGTGGAATATATCCATCAACACGGCGATTTGGGCTTGCGCACTTTGAAGTTTATTGCCGTGGGTGGTGGCAAGGTGTCTGCAGATTTACTCAAGCAGTGTCAGCAATTCAATTTACCTGTTTATGAAGGTTATGGTCTGTCTGAATGTGCATCGGTCGTGAGTTTAAACCTGCCTGAAGCTCGCAGAATTGGCAGTGTTGGCCGCGTATTACCGCATGTTCAAGTCGAAATTGCTGCCAATCAAGAAGTGGTGGTCAAGGGCAATGCCATGTTGGGATATATGCATGAACTTGGGCGTGAGCAGGATGCGGTATCAGCCGATATTCACACAGGCGATGCAGGTTATTTTGATGAAGATGGCTATTTATATATCACGGGGCGTATCAAGCAAATTATTGTCAGCAGTTTTGGGCGCAATATTTCACCAGAATGGGTTGAATCGAACAGTTTGAGTGAGCTTGAAATTCAACAGATTGCCGTGTTTGGTGAAGCGCAGCCGTCATTATCTGCAGTGATTTATGCCGAGGAACATCGTTCAGATGCGCAATTGGCAGCCGCGATTTATCGTGCCAATACCCGTATGCCTGATTATGCCCAAATTAAACACTGGTGCCGTGCTGAACAACCTTTTTCTTTAAATAATCAGATGTTAACCGATAACGGAAAATTGCGTAGAGCAGTCATTCAGCAACAGTATCAGACAGCTTTGGCACATCCTACAACGTATTTAATGGCTGATCTTGGAGATGTTTCACAGATAGACATCAACCTGTCAGTCATCAATAGAGATAGAGAGAAATCACATGAATATTGCACAACAGCAATTCAAACATTCCCCACAACAAATTAAAGATCGTTTGGTGGAGCACGGTTGGGTTTTACTTAGAAATGAACATTATGATGTGAATGCGTTTAGTGGGCTGATGAGCAATATTTGCCAAAAGCTGACCTATGACCCTGCACGTGAAAATGTGACCCGACAATCGCAAAAAGTAGATGCAGGTACGCAGGCAATGGGACTGCATATAGAAAATGGTTCAACCCCAATGCCGCCTGATATTATTGCTTTTTTTAGTGAAAAAAGTGCTTCGCGTGGTTCGCAGACTACTTTATGTGATGGACATGAGGTATGGCAAAAACTGCCTGACACACTGAAGCAGAAATTTGCTGAACCGATGACCATCAGCCGTTACTTACCCAAAGCGATGTGGCAAAAGTATGTGGCGACAGCACTCAATATTGCCGATGCCGTACAGGTCGGGCAGCAGGAACTCGCTCATTTTATTGAGATGATTCCTAGACAACGGATTCGCCCTGCGCATGATGAAGGCGTACAGTACGATTTAAGCATGCCGATGATTCGCCATGACAATTTAAAAGCTGTGCCTGCCTTTGCCAACACCTTGTTGGGGCCTTCTTATAATTACGAAAAGCCGCGTTTTTACTTTGCCGATGGCAGCGAAATCCAAGCGGAATTATTGGAAGAGTTGGCAGAGCGATGCGAGCGTGAAACCTCAGAAATTGACTGGCAAGATGGTGATGTGGTGCTCATTGATAACAAGCGCTTTATGCATGGCAGACGTGAAATATTGGTGCCATTAGAAGATCGTAAACTCTATATTTGTATGGGCTTGGGACTGAATCCTGCATTTTTATAATTGAGTTGTATCGAATATCTTAAAATTGAGAGTATCTTTTATGTCAAATTTAACTGCGGTGATTTTCGGGGCAACAGGCGGGATTGGTCATGCGATTGCGCATCATTTTGCTGAAAAAGGCTTAAACTTAATTTTGGTTGGGCGTAAGCAAGACACCTTGCAACAACTAGAGCAAAGTCTGGCGCAGCAGTATCCTCAGTTGCAATTACACAGTCTGCGTTGTGATTTAATTGATGCCAGCAGTCGTCATGATTTTATTCAGGCACTTGCCGCATTAAAACAGCCGATTCATTACTATATTAACAATGCAGGCATGAATGATTTTCGTCTGTTTGCGCAGCAATCACAGGATACCATTGAGCAAATGATGTTGGTCAATGTGGCTTATCCGCTGCAACTGATTCAGGATGTGATTCCATATATGTCGGACAGTCAGCCGAGTCAGATCATCAATATTGGCTCGACTTTTGGCAGCATCGGCTATCCTGGCTATGTGAGTTATTGCGCCAGTAAGTTTGCCTTGCGTGGTGCAACTGAAGCGTTGGCGCGAGAGTATTGTCAGACTGCCATTCGTTTTAGATATTTCTCCCCACGCGCGACCAATACCAGTATGAATAATCCCGATGTGATTGAAATGAATATCAAAATGGGTACAAAAGTGGATTCACCTGAATTTGTGGCACAAGAACTGTATCAATTTTTACAAACAGACCGTCAATCCTATCAGGTCGGTTATCCTGAAAAAGTCTTTGTAAAACTTAATCAGTTGATGCCTAGCCGAGTCGCAGCTGCCATTCAAAAAGATTTAGACACCATTTATGAATATGCAGATCAAAGCAAAGCGTCCTTTATTCAGCAAACTTCCGCCTCATAAATGATATTTTTTTCGATAACGCCATAAGGTGGTTCGGCTAATGCCCAAGGCTTGTGCCACCAATTCAGTTTGCCCCTGATATTTTTCCAGTAAATCCTGCAGTGTGTCTTTATCTACTTTATTGTTGGTTTTGATGGGCAGCTCAATAGGTTGTGGCGTTGGGGGAGCTGTGGCGAGTTTCAAACTAGCATGCACAATTTCATCGGGTAAATCGTGTTGATCAATTTCCGTTTTACCTGCTGACATGGTCAATGCATACAGCAAGGTATTTTTTAATTCACGCACGTTGCCCGGCCAGTCGTAATTGATTAATACCTTCAGTGCTTGCTCGGTCAAATGTGGCGTGACCTGAAACTGGGCTTGTTGTTGCAAAATAAATGCTGCAATTTTAGGGATATCTTGTTTACGTTCACGTAGTGGTGGCACAAAAATTGGAATCACCCGTAAACGATAAAGTAAATCTTGGCGAAATCTGCCTAAACGCGCTTCTTCACGTAAAGCGCGATGGGTTGCGGTAATAATTCTGACATTCGATTTAATCGCTTTTTCACCGCCCAAAGGGGTGAATTCGCCCGTTTCTAATACTCGCAATAATTTGGCTTGCAGTTCCAGTGGAATTTCTGCAATTTCATCTAAAAATAAAGTACCACCTGCAGCACGTTCAAACACACCTTTATGCTCACGAATTGCCCCTGTAAATGCACCTTTCACATGCCCAAACAATTCACTTTCTAAAATATTGGCATTTAAAGCCGCGCAGTTAATCGCAATAAAGACTTGTGCATGCCGTTGGCTGCGTGCATGTACTGCTTGCGCCACCAACTCTTTACCACTACCAGATTCACCACGCACCAAAACAGGAAACTCAGTAATCGCTACCCGTTCAATAATGGAATACATATGCTGCATTTGTGGCGAATCACTATGGAAAAACTCCGCCAAACTATTTTGTGCTTGGGCAGATGGGGTGAGTGTTTGTGATGACACTGTTGCAACGCTAGGCTGCAGAAAGAATAAACATCCTGTGAAATCGGCTGTATGGACACGAATATTTAAGCTGTGGTAGTGCCATGCCTTAGCACTATTCGGGAGTTGCAGCAGACCTGTCTGTGGTTGTGATGCTGATTGTGATTGTAGTTTTAATTTCAATAATTGATTTTTTAATGTTTTACCCGTAGCTGCAGAAACAGAAGCATCTTGTGCATATTCATAAATCCATGTTTGAGCAATGTCGTCATAAACATAGAGCAAACTGTCTGGACAAAGTTGTTGTAAATGAAACAAAAAGCTTTCAAGACTGGCTTGTTGTTCAAAGTCATGTATCGCATTCATGATGTTTCATCTTTTGTTTCATTATTGATTCAATTGAAACACAAAATGCAACAGATGTGAAACATGGAGGATGATCTAAATTAAACAATATCTCTTAATATATTGTATTTTATTAATATATTTAAAAGAGATTAAGTTGGCACTATATTTGCAAAATTAAGAATAACAAAATATAAAACTCAGTATCTATCTCATGATCTTTCATCAATTTTTTGAAGCTGACAGCTCGACCTATACTTACTTATTGGCATCTGAACAAACCCGTGAAGCGGTGCTGATTGACCCTGTAATTTCAGAGGTTGAGCAATATGCTGCTTTTCTAGAACAGCATGATTTGCAATTGGTGTATAGCTTAGATACGCACGTACACGCTGACCATATTACTGCTGCCAACGAACTCAGAACACGTTTTGGTTGTAAAACTGTATTACATCGTAATTCAGGTGTGGTGTGTGGCGATATTTTCATTACCGATGGCAGCGCCATTCGTGTGGGTGAATTGTTGATTGAAGCACGTTATACCCCGGGTCATACCAACGCCTGTACCAGCTATGTGGTCAATGGCATGGTATTCACTGGCGATGCGTTGTTAATTGATGGTTGTGGTCGTACTGACTTTCAGGAAGGCAACCCAGCGACTTTATATGACAGCATTCATCTACAAATTTTTAGCTTACCTGATGACACTTTGGTGTACCCAGGGCATGACTACAAAGGGCGTGTGTCTTCTACCGTTGGGCAGGAAAACGCAATAACTCGCGTTTAGGACAAGGGCGCACCAAAGCGGAATTTATTACCCTCATGCAGAATTTAAAACTGCCTTATCCAAAACATATTGATGTGGCTTTGCCTGCCAATAAAGTTTGCGGCAAGTAATGCTTGCACAGCACAACACAGTGATGGAATAGGGGAAAATACGCATGTGGATGTTAATCCTAGAAGGCTTGGCGATTGGTACTTTGCTGGGTTTGACAGGGGCAGGGGGCGGTATTCTTGCCGTTCCTGCTCTTATGGCAAGCCAAGGCTGGACTGTGGCGCAGGCTGCACCCGTGGGTTTATTGGCAGTCACTTTGGCAGCTTTGGTTGGCACAGTTGAAGGCTTGTTCAAACGTATTGTGCGTTATCGTGCTGCATTGTGGATTGCCTTAATCAGTATTCCATCTGCACGTTACGGGGTGCATTTGGCAGGTATTGTCCCGCCCATTTGGTTAACACTGGCGTTCAGTCTGGTCATGTTTATTGTGGCGTATCGTATTTTCTTTAATAAAGTCAACGACCAAATTAATCCACCGTGTAAGGTAAACCAAAACACAGGACGCTTAATTTGGAATGTTAAAACGGCGTCTTTGCTTGGTGGTGTTGGTGTAATTGCAGGCTTGCTGACGGGTTTGTTGGGTGTGGGCGGTGGTTTTATTATTGTGCCGTTATTGCGTAAATTTACCGATTTGGATATGCGCAGTATCGTCGCAACCTCTTTGATGATTATTTTCCTGATTGGTGGCGTGAGTATTTCAGCACACGTTTTAGATGGCTTTCAGTACCCAATGGCAGTCACCATCACCTTTGTTCTGGCGTGTATTGTCGGGATGTTACTTGGACGTACTTTGGTACATCGCATGAATAGCAATACTGTACAAAAGGTATTTGCTACAACAGTCATTGGTGTTGCGTTCTACCTCATTTATACAGCGATTATGGCTTAAGTCTAATATTTGGATACTATGTTTTTACTTTGAACTGCAGTATTGTGAATAGGTAACGTATTGTTAAGTGTAAGAAAAAGCACTAGACCTAGACCAAATTAAAGATTAGTTTAGCTGTATAAGATGACAAGGAGCCAAGAATGAAAAAACATTTATTTTGTGTGGGTGTCGAGTTCCGCAAAGCATCCGATGAAACAGGCTCTTATGCGTATTTGACCGCATATTTAGGCGCAGATGACTTACATGAAGCGATTGATCGCGTTCAGAAACAACTGGAGCAAGAAGGCAATAAAGTATTGTTCGTTCGTGGTTGCTGGGTTGTCGATGCCGATTGTGATGATGGTTTCTGCCCAACTGAAGAAAGTAATGCTGCCTCTAAAGCAGACCTACTGTTCAACGATGAAATCTATTATGGCAAATTGCAGCAATGGTCAATCAACAATGGCTATGAATACTGAGTAAAATGTTGGCTGAGTAAGATGCCGATGGGTTCAGTTTACTGACCTGTGAATATTTAAAAAACCGCGTTTGAATGATTCAAGCGCGGTTTTTTTATTCTTCATCAACCAAATGAACAAGTACATATTTTTCAAACCAGATCGGAAACTCTCCTTTAAAATCTGGATTAATGATCAATGTATCTCCGTTAGTCACTTCACAGATATAAGAAGCCATATTCTTGGTCGCATTACTTGAGTTATCAAATAAATACGCTCGGTCAGATACTTCAATCGCATCAATCAACATGTGCATAGTGCGGAAATAGCGTTCACGGATTTTAATTTCTTCGACTGGATGACCACCATTTTTCACACGTTGTTTAACTCGGTCCACATTAATATCAGGGTCCTCAGTCGTCACAAAGTATAAATAGGTACGATAGCCTTGCGTTTTAGCATCTCGCAAAAACTCGATTTTACTCTCATGAGACATTACGGTTTAAAATGTAAATCCAACCTTAAGCGTAAGTAACTCTTTACGGATGACATCAAGAATTCGGGCTGCGAGGTAGGAATCAATCGTGTTCCCGCTTAAGTCGATTAAGCTTCCATCAATCACAGGATCTACTGAGAGGAGAGGACTTTTGCTTAGAGTACCATCTGCATTTTTTAGTGGTCGACTTGCTTGAGTAAGATAATCAACCAATATGTTTGCATTAATGCGTATATCAAATTGACTTAGATCAAGAATGGGTGTGGCTTTAAGATCGCGCTCAAGGTTGTCAGCATTCAAAAACAATTTAGATAAACGGCTATCTAAACCATTAATCATCGTACTTTTGCCCGATCCATTTGGACCCGCAAACATTCTGATTCGAGGTGTTTTTGGCAACATAAATTATTCTGCAGTAGCCTCTATGTTACGTTTTCTAATTTTAAAGGTTCTGCGACCATTAAACTGGCGGGCTAGATCAGGGTTCCGACCAGATAACTGTTTGATTAAAACTGGTTTGCCATTCGGGGTTTTGCTGACTAAGGCATCATTTTCCACATAAAGTACTCGATCACTGTGAGCTACTGCAATGAAGCGTTCACGCAAAACGTCAGCTGCAGCTGTAGCGATTTCACTTTCATTGGTTCGGTTTCTAGTTGACATATCTAAAACCTCTAGGTGATTAAGTTTCATGGTTAGCGCGTCAATTCTTGGATTAAGAATAAATTGCTCTATTTAATCAATATATGCGTATTTTGATTAAATTCCAAGAACAGTATGAAGCTAGTAAGTATTATATTTTTGCATTTCTGATGCTATCAGAATACCACATCAACCGTTTTTTAGCATTGTGTCGCATGTAACTTGAAATGCAGATATTTTATTGCTTTTGATATTGAGCTAAAACATCAGTTTCCAGCGCTGAAAACTTTAGAGCCTACTTAAAAGGACGTCCTTCGCCTTGTTCTTCATAAGTCACACCATCTCGAATGTGGTACAAGCGTTTAAAGGTAGGGATGATTTTATCGTCATGTGTGACTACAATAATTGCAGTTTGAAATTTTTCTGCCATTTCGTGTAATAAGCGAATCACGGTCATCGCGCGTACACTATCCAATGGTGCAGTGGGTTCATCGGCTAAAATCACAGGCGGTTGATTAATCAAACCACGTGCAATGGCGACACGCTGTTGTTCACCACCAGACAATTGCCCAGGCATGGCATGTACCCGATGCTGCACATCGAGCGCCGTTAAAATTTCCAATGCGCGGGCGCGGGCAATGTCATTGGCTACGCCTGCTAACATCGGCAGCAGCGCTACATTATCCAAAACATTTAAAAAAGGAATTAAGTACGGGGTTTGGAACATAAAACCAATTTTATCGCGGCGTAAGGCACTTAAGTCTTTGACTAACCAACGTTGGTCAAAAATCACCTCATCGCCCAAAGTCATGCGTCCTTCGGTAGGATCAATCACTGCACCTAAACATTTGAGTAAGGTACTTTTGCCCGAACCTGAGGGGCCAATCAGCCCAACTACTTCACCGGGCGCAACCTGCATATTGACATCTTTTAAGGCATAAAAGGCATTGTCACCTTGTCCAAAACGCTTTTTTAAACCTTCAATTAAAATGCCGTGTGTCATGTTATCCCCCAATTGCTTCGGCAGGGTCAACACGCAGTGCCATCCGAATTGCAACCAAACTGGCTAACATGCAAATCAGCATCACCGCAAAAAATCCGAAAATCGAATCTTGTGGAACCAATAAGACATATTTCGGGAAATATGGTGCTGCAAAAGTTGAACTGATTTTACCGACAGCAAATCCAATTAATCCCAGCGCGAGTGCTTGTTGCAAGATCATCCAAGCGATTGTGCGATTGCGTGTGCCGATTAATTTTAAGACCGCAATTTCACGAATTTTGTCCATAGTCAGGGTATAAATAATAAATGCCACAATCGCGGCGCTGACCAAGGCCAAAATCACTAAAAACATGGCAATTTGTTTGGCGGATGTGGCAATCATTTTGCTGATTAAAATGTGTTCCATCTGCGGGCGGGTATAGACTGTTAGTTGTTGCCAACGCTGAATATGTGCTGCTGTTTCTTCAGCTGAAGCACCTGCATTTAAACGGACTAAAATAGCATTCACATAACGGTTGCTACTTTGTGCATTGAGTACGCTTTCAAGCAAGTCAGGATAAGCAGGGCGGTTATAAATTGGGTTTACTGCAATTCGTCTACGGTCTTGTAAAATGGCAGCATTGCCCTTTTGGAATTGCGCCTGTTGTGCATCTTTCAGCGGAATAAAAATCATCGGGTCACCACCCGAAGACACCATGCGTCGGGTTAAACCCACCACGGTAAAGGTGTTACGACGGATTTTAATACGATCACCCAACTTTAATCCCGTACTCATGTCGGCTACGGCTTCATAGTGCCCGCGGGTCAATTGACGTCCTGCCAATAAATGTGGCGGCCACCCCAAGTTATTCCACGCATGTTCACCTGTTTGAATCCCGACCACCATCGAGCGAATATCTTTATCTTGATGATGCACTTGCATGGTTAAATAAGTAATATTTGAAGCATGCGCCACCCCGGGCATATTCATCACGCTGCGATATAAATCATCACGCACACTTGAAGGTTCTGCATAAGGGCCAAGTGTATCTTGCTGCACTACCCATAGGTCAGCACCACTGTTATTCAGCAGGGCTTTGGCATCATCTACCATGCCGCGATACACACCAGCCATAATTAAGGTCACACCAATCAGCAAGCCGAGTCCAAAGCCAGTAAATACAAATTTACCCCATGAATGGAAAATATCACGACCTGCTAGACTAATCATTTAGCTGCTCCTGCAAGTTGCTTCACAACCCGTAAACGGTTTTTGGCATGCAGTGGTTTTTCGCTATACAGTACCACTTGATCATTTTCAGATAAGCCTGCGAGCACTTGCACATCGCCCGCTAAATTTGAACGTCCCAATTGAACTTCAACAAATTGTGGTTTTTCTGCTGCAACTTTCCACACCCCCACTTGGTTATCGATACGGTGAACTGCCGCATTGGGAATGGTTAAACTGCGTGCCAATGGTGCGAGGCTGATGGTGACTTCTGCTAACTCACCCAAAGGCGGAAGAGGCGTTGGTGGTTGATTAAAAACCACCTTGGCTAAAATTTCTTCGGTAATGGCATCGGCACGGGGTTCTACCCATAACACATGACCTGCCAAAGCATTATTTTGCCGTGAACGTAAATGAATTTGAGCAGGTAAACCTGCAGCTAAACCAATCGCACTGGATTGATCGAAACGGGCATTCATCCAAATGGAGTTAGGATCGACAATTTCTAGTACTGTTTGACCTGCCACGACTGTTGAACCCGGTTCTGCATAACGTGCAGTGACGACACCTGCGGCTGTGGCCACTAGATTTAAATTATCGCGCTGTGCTTGTAAGGTGTTTAAGTCTGCGCGTGCTTTATTGAGTTCTTGTTGCATCGCGCTGAGTGCCGCCGTTGCCAAATCGAGCTCTTGTTGTTTAATGGCTAAAGATTCTTGGCTGGTGGCATTGATTTTGGCCAGTTGTTGATAACGCTTGACTTGTTGCTGCGCAAAATTTTGACGGATTTGAGTGTCTTGTTGCTGAGCGGTAATTTTTTGGATTATCGCACGTTGAGCCAATAAACGATCTTCTAGATCGACAGGATCCATTTCGCCTAACAGTTGTTCTGCTTGTACGTTATCGCCAATATCTACTTTTAAGTTTTTTAAGCGACCTGCTGCAGTTGGGCCAATTTTATAATTATAACGCGCTTCAACGGTTGCTACGCCAAACAGGCTAGGTTGAATGGATTGATATTTGACTTGCGTGAGGGTGACGTTGACAGGGGCAAATGGGCCTGTGCGTAAGACCACGTAAATTAACAATAAAACCAGAGCTACAATGACCACAATCACGGAAATAGTTCGCTTTCCTAAGGGAAATACCTGCATGTGTACTCCGCATAATTTTTTATCAATTAAGGAGAATATAATCTATTTTGTTATTGTGCGGGAGAGTTATTCGGTTTGGGGGATGAAAGCGAAAAATGTTTGGAGATGAATAAACCGTCCAATAAAAAGGCTTAAATCCTAAAAGTGGATTTGAACCTGTATTGTGCAAAAGTGAGCAATCCTGATCATTTTTCGTGAAGTTTTACCTCAATTTGATAGTCGTCTTGGGTCACTTTAATTTTATGGTCTTTATATTTACGTTTGCTTGGCGAGAGTGCAGAGCTAGTCACTGCCTTATGGAAATCACTATCTGACATGAAAAAATAATAAGCCTTATAGCCCAATAATATTTTCTCAATTTTATTGCCTTTAGTCTGAGCATCACTGATCAATGAATTTAGATACTTTAAGCTGATGTTTGCTGACATTCCTGAACCTTAAAATATAAAGTTGAAATTTCTAAGAATTTATAAGCAACAAACATTACAAATTTATGACAAGGGTTGTTTGAGAGATGTACTTCGCTTCAGGTCATTATAGATCTAAAAGTTGTGGGTCAAATTGACGCAATTTTGACCCAATTTATTCAAATTTGGGTCAATTTGTTCTGGATAGCATTGGACGCAAAACCCATAGAAAAAGCCTTAAACACTGATGTTTAAGGCTTTTTTAGTCATATTTAGTTATGTAACTTCATATGAATTTAAGAATTTGGTGGAGATGGCGGGAGTTGAACCCGCGTCCGCCAACACTACACTCGAGAATACTACATGCTTAGATATCGTCTATTGTTTTAACACTCTAAGACCCGACGAACAGGGTTTAAAGTGCGATCCTCTAAGTTTGGTATAAAGTCCCGAGGCTCAACTCTATACGGACTTGTGTGCGTGCGCTTCAGTCGGGTTCACTGACCACAAGTATTCAGTGAAGCGGACAAGCGGCCCTTAGGCAGCTAGAGCGTAAGATTCGTCGTTTGCGACTATTTTAATGCAAATTTGATTTACGAGAGAAAATGCGCTCTCGGCATGCATCTATGAGCTTCATCATCAGCGTCGAAGCCAATAACATCCCCATATCACAGCGCAATCATAGCATAGCTGGCAAAAATTACGATGTATTTTCTGCACAATTACACATTTCGATGCGCTTAGTTACATAATTGCGCTAATATTTTATTTTTCAAGTCAAACACAATAAAAAATATGAGTTATTTACTAGCACTCGATCAAGGCACAACCTCTAGTCGCGCTATCATCTTCAATGAACACGGACAAGTTCAGGCAACGGCACAACGAGAAACCCATATTCAGACCCCACATTCAGGTTGGGTGGAGCAAGATGCTCAAGAAATCTGGTCAAATCAAATTGCTGTGGTGCAACAGGCTCTGGCGACTGCAGGTATTTTGGCTAAAGACATTCGCGCAATTGGTGTGACCAATCAACGTGAAACCACAGTGGTGTGGGATAAACGCACAGGCAAACCATTAGCGCCTGCAATAATTTGGCAAGATCGTCGTGCGGCTGATTGGTGTCATCACTTGATTCAAAATAATCAGATGCAATTGATTCAGGAAAAAACAGGTCTGCGTATAGATCCGTATTTTAGTGCAGGCAAACTGGTGTGGCTGCTTGAGCATGTCGATGGATTAAAAGCATTGGCACAGCAGGGGCATGTGGCTTTTGGCACCATCGACAGTTGGTTAATCTGGAATTTGACCCAAGGCGCAGAGCATGTCATTGAAGCGAGTAATGCTTCAAGAACGATGTTGATGAACTTGCATCGTCAAACTTGGGATGAAGAATTACTGGAATTATTTCAAATTCCCGCATCGGTCTTACCCAAAATTATTGCATCCGACAGCTATATTGCAGATACCGCAACGGGTTTATTGGGCGCGAATATCCCAATTACAGGTATTTTAGGCGATCAGCAGGCGGCGTTGTTTGGGCAATCGTGCTTTGAAGTTGGAACAGCAAAAAACACCTATGGTACAGGCTGTTTTATGTTGTTTAATACAGGCAATCAGGTGCAATTTAGCCAAAATAAGTTACTTACCACTTTGGCATGGCAATGTCAAAATCAAACCCATTTTGCCCTTGAAGGCAGTGTTTTTATGGCAGGCGCGGTGGTGCAATGGCTGCGCGATGGTTTGGGTATTATCCAAAAAAGCAGCGATGTGGAACAACTTGCCAATAGTGTAACTTCTAGCGATGGTGTAGTGCTAGTTCCTGCATTTACAGGGCTTGGTGCGCCACATTGGGACAGTGAAGCGCGAGCGCTTTTATGTGGAATGTCACGTGGCACCAACAAGGCACATATTGCCCGTGCTGCCTTGGAATCCATTGCATTTCAGGTGTCGGATGTACTCACTGCGATGCAATCCGATTTAGATCATCCACTGAAAGAGCTTCGAGTCGATGGTGGTGCTAGTCAAAATGATATGTTGATGCAATTCCAAGCCGATATTTTAAATGTGCCTGTGTTACGTCCTAAAATGTTGGAATCAACCGCTTGGGGAGCAGCAGCTATGGCAGGTTTAAAGGCGGGTGTATTTTCTGACTTATCTGAAATTTCAGCATCTTGGCAGTTAGATCGGGTATTTGAACCCCAAATGAATGAAGCAGAGCGTGCAGAACATTTAGCGCGTTGGCAACAAGCCTTAAAACGTGCTAAGTCAGACTTATAATCAGCGCTATTTCTAAAATAACGCTAAGTTGAAATAAATCTTTAAACCACAAGCCTCATCAGCAAAACTTTTGAGGCTTGTAGCTGTTTTTTCGTTACTTTGATCTTTTAGATTACGCCTTACATTGCCTCACGTTGAGCTTCATCTTCTAGATAACTTTCCAAAGAATCATCTAGTGCATAAAGCCATGGTGTGTGATGCGGTTTAGCCATTTTTCCTGTCATCACTGAGCGATAAACTTTATCTCTAAAGCCCATAATATTTTCTTTTTTATGCTTTTTCCATTGCATGAAAATATCGTGTACTGCATCAATATTGAAAGATGGATAGTCGGTCTGCGCAATCAGGCGTTTGATGTAATCCCCTTGAAAACGTGCAGATTGTTCATCGCTCATTAAGCGTTGTTCTTTTTCATGCAAGGTTTGGGTATGGCTTTGCATTTCGTCTATGCTTGGCAACGCAATTTTGCCCAAAATCACATCGCGGACAAACCATGCCTGCGCATCGAACATATTGAAGGTGTACCATTGATCTTGCATACCCAAATAGAACAAACGTGGATTCTTTTCCCAAACCACACCTTGATATAAACCTAGTGGATAAAGGCAGTTATGCGTTCTGAGGCGCAAGCCATCTTCAATAAACGGGAAGTGGTGTAAATAGCCCGTACATAAAATAATGGCATCAATTTTGGCCGATGTTCCATCACCAAAATAAGCAGTATTTTCATCTACACGCAGTAATTGTGGTTTTTCAGACCAGTTTTTGGGCCACTTAAAGCCCATGGCTTTACTGCGATAGCAACTGTAAATTTGTTTGGCGCCGTATTTATAACATTGCGAACCAATGTCTTCGGCAGAGTAGCTGCTGCCCACCAACAGCACTGATTTACCTTTAAATTCCAGTGCATCACGGAAATCATGCGCGTGTAAAATACGACCATGGAATTGATCAAAGCCTTCATAAACAGGGACACGCGGGGTAGAAAAGTGCCCAGAGGCCACCACAACATAATCAAACTGTTCTGAATAATGACGTTGCTGTGCGTAATCTTCGACATCAACCGTAAATTTTTGCGTCGCATCATCATAATGAATATGCTGAACGGCGGTATTAAAGCGGACTAAGTCTTTCACCTGTGCTTTTTCTGCACGACCTTGAATATAATCCCACAACACTGCGCGTGGCGGATAAGACGCGATTGGTTTTTTGAAGTGTTCATCAAAAGTATAATCGGCAAATTCTAGCGCTTCTTTAGGGCCATTTGACCATAAATAACGGTACATACTGCCGTGGACAGGTTCGCCATGTTCATCTATACCTGTGCGCCAAGTATAGTTCCAGAGTCCACCCCAATCATTTTGTTTTTCGAAACATACAATTTCAGGAACTTGTAGACCTTTGGCCTTTGCTGACTGAAACGCTCTTAATTGGGCCATGCCGCTTGGGCCAGCGCCAATAATTGCAATTCGATCCATTGCTATCTCCATTAGTTTTTGAGTTCTTAATTACTTCTCCAATTTTGAGTGACACAATTCAGGATTTTAAATATCCGCATTATAAAAATAAGCAAATACAATCCTAAATTTAGAGATCAAGTAGATCTTGTCAAAATAGGATGTGAATTAAAAAAATAGAAAAAATAAAACACACTAAAGACAGTAAAAATTGCTTAAGCAACTCATCTTTATAAAAAAATGTGTTTTACAAGAAGCATGATCTTATCATAATTTTTGATTAATTTTGGTTTTGCTTAGTTGTAAAAGTGAATTTAAAGTCATTGCTGTTGTTGTTTTGGTTTGATCAATTGGTATATTTTATTGATTTTTATAGAGAAAATAAGATGAAAATTTAAAGCTAATTTTTATCTCATTTTGCCCAATATAAAGGTGATTTTGATGAGATTGTTGCAAAATCTACAATGATATACAGAGGATTGAAAACTGAATCTTAGGCAACATTTTCAGAGAGCCATACCCGAAGTGGACTTCTGAAAAATTAAAAGGATGCTGTGATTGATAGGTGTAATGAAAGTTTAGTTTTTATAAGCCATGAAAGCAGTAGCGTATTTATCAAGCTTTATCTAATGATTGAATGTGCTTTGCGTACATTCAATCATTAAAGTTTGTGGCGACTCAGTAATTAAAGTTTACGCCACACCTTATTTTCATCTTCTAAAGAGACAGTAAAGTTAAATTCGTCGTCTACGGTAACCAAGTAGGAGTTAGGATTAACCAATAAAACTTTTAAAATTGTACCTTGCTCGAATTCAATTGGTGCGCAGTTTTCTTTACGTAGAACAATAGGTTCAAGTAGCTCAATAGCAATGTTTTCTGTTGGAGATTCCATACCGCACCCTAAATGAGTTATTTTTAATCAACTGTATTATATAGTAAATTGATGAATAATCTACACAAAATCGTAAATTTGTGTCGGGTTTAAATATTTTGTACTTGAATTGTTGGTCAAAAAATCGCAATAAATTTGCCCAATACTTCATAATTTGACATTTTAAAAATATAAGAAATTGAAATTTGATGTAATTTCTTAGATGAATGGCAAATGAACAGCGCAGTAAAATATAGCCGATTGATGAAATTTACAGTTTTCAGTATAAAAATAAAATTATTGCTGAAAAAACAGCGTATAAAGTATAAAAGTTAAAGTATCCATTCACGCTTTTTTAAGTGGTGAAGGCACTGGGTTTTACATTCCAATTTAAAAAATAAAGGCTTTTTGTCTGCATGTTTAAGTCATTTTTTCCAAATCCAAAGTGGTTTTTTATTTCATTGCTTGTTTGGTTCGCGATCAATCTGGCTTTATGGTACTCGGGCGGTAGCGCATGGGGTAGTTGGATTGGCTTCCCGCAAGGCTATGCCGAAGCAACATTACCCATCGATGTCAGCCGTTTTTGGTCACCTGCATTTTTATGGTTTTATCTGTGGTTTTTTGTGGCAACGACGCTGTTTGCCATTTTCTGGAAACTTAAAGCAAATCACCCATGGCAGCGCTGGTCGGTATGGGGATCGGCATTCATCCTGTTTAATATTTGGTTTGGGGTACAAGTCAATGTTGTGGTGAATGCCTGGTACAACCCATTTTATGACCTGATTCAAAAAATGCTCAGTAGTGGCGGTGGAGATGTCAATGAACTCTATGCAGGTGTGCTGACCTTTTTATACATCGCCATGGTGGCAGTGACCTTAATAGTTTTGAATTTATTTTTTGTTAGTCACTATGTTTTTCGTTGGCGTACGGCAATGAATAATTATTACACCGCACATTGGGAAAAACTCAGACATATTGAAGGTGCATCACAGCGTATTCAAGAAGATACCATGCGTTTTGCCAGAACCATGGAAACTTTAGGGGTGAATTTAGTCGAAGCCCTAATGACTTTGTTGGCATTTTTACCTGTGCTGTTTAGTTTGTCTGTGCATGTCAAAGCCTTGCCTATAATTGGGGAAATTCCGTATGCCTTAGTGTGGGCGGCTGTTGGCTGGGCAGTATTTGGTACGGTGGTGTTGATGGTGGTGGGTGCAAAACTTCCAGGTTTGGAATTTAACAACCAAAAAGTCGAAGCTGCATATCGTAAAGAACTGGTTTATGGTGAAGATCATCCAGAACGTGCCGATCCGCTGAGTTTAAAAGAACTGTTTAGCAAGGTGCGCTTTAATTATTTCCGTCTATATTTCCACTACGCCTATTTTAACTTGGTGCGTATTTGGTATATGCAATTAGACAATATTTACGGCTTATTTGTGTTATTCCCAAGCATTGCCGCAGGGGCAATTACCTTGGGCTTGATGATGCAAATCGCCAACGTATTTGGCAAAGTCCGTGAGTCGTTCCAGTACCTCATCGCGTCTTGGCCGACTATTATTGAGCTCTTGTCTATTCATAAGCGTTTAAAAGCATTTGAATCGACCTTGGATCAATAGTTTTGATGGCGACATTCATAAGTGTTGTGGATGTCGCGTTCGCATGTTTAGAGTGGTGACTGCCAAATATAAATTGATCTGAACAGTTGTATAAAAAATAATATGAGTGTTAGTATTCAAAATCATAAAAAACTGTGATGAATTGGATTGTTTTATAAAAATATCAAACGCGATTCAAATAAAGCGATGATTATTTAACTATAAAATCAAGGTGTTGCATTTGTTATTTTGCCCCAATTCATATATTTTCATTTATATAAAAACAATTGAGAATTGAGACGTGACCTGCAAAAAATTACTCTTGATTGGGGGAATTGGCAGCCTATTATTTGGTTGTGCAACAGTTGATCAATTTAGCCCAAATTCGGTGAAGCATTTTGCATCTGCACAAGAACTGATTGTTCAAAAAAACTTAAACCAGCCCAGTGGTGCTGCCAAAGAATATGTCTATTATTGGGGGCCGCAGCGCAAAGATCAGCCTGCTGAATCTATGATTCCACGTAAATATATGGGCAGTTATTGCCAGTCACAACATGGACGCTTAACGCTGGCCTATAAAAGCTCAATGAGTTTAGTCAAAAATGCATGGTCTAAAAAACTACTCAATACTTATCGAGATGTAAAACAGGGGATTGGGGCATACCGCTGTGTAGGTAATCAGGGCGAAAGCTGGATTGTATCTATTGAACCTGTGGCAGAGCGCCAGTTGGAACAGCGTGGTGAAGCGCGAGTAGTGAGTTTGGTCACTAAAATAATGTCTGAAGATGAAGCACGACGTTTTTACCGCGCGGTTTCTACACCTGCAAAGGCTGCACCTAAAGCAGCTCAAAGTAATCCAAAAACAACAAATGCAACCAAAGTTGCTGAAATGAAAGAAAAACCTGAAGAGAAAAAAGAGCCTGTAGTTGCGCCAGTAAAAACAGCTCCACCACGCGTGGTTGAGACACCACAACAGCAACAGACACGTTTATATGTTGCAGCACGTCGTGATTTAAATAGTGGGCGTAATCAGATTAATGCCTGTAATAATGCGCAACGTGCTTATAACTATGGCAAGTTACAGGGCGCAGAGGGTACACGTATTTATACAGAATCTGGCATGTTGGTGGCACGTTGTTTAACGGGTGTTTCGAGTTATCGGAGTCGTTTTCCAAATTCAGATGCGCAGGCGAAACGTATTTTGCAGAATTTAGCCAACAATTATAATCACGCAGGGGCTAAGAATATGTTGAGAGGCATGAAATGAGGAGCGCATAATTTCTGATCTGCTCTTCATTTTAAAATTTAAATATTTATCTCTCCCTTGCACCACAGTGCAGTTTATCACTAGTGCTTGTTTTAAAGACCTTTCCAATATTAAAGTTTTGATGGCATTTAATTTGTAATGGAAGCTCCTTCTCCCACTTGGATGAGCAGTACTGCTGCGCAAGGGGGAGGGGTAATTTAAAAGGTAAAACTAAATAAGATCAGGATAAAACTGCTCAAATTCTTTATTTATCGCCTCACCACGTAATAAATAGCCTTTGGGCTGAATATAACTATAAATTTCTCGTGCAGGCTGTTCATGCCAGCCAATATTAAATGCACAAAGCTTTGGGAAAAATTGTAGATGGTTGTAATTCAAATTATTATGAATCCAATAGGCGAGTTGTTGCCAATTGACTTGATCTTTTTCATACAGTGCTAAAAATGATGGAATGACAATACACGCCGTTGCCCCATAACCTTTTGCATCGGGATAGTCCCAAATGTGACTGGCAAAGTTTTTCTCATTACTTGCGCAGTTATGTCCTTTTTCATTTCCGAGTTGGTTCACGCTTGGTGAGCGATAAGCGGAGCGAATCGCAATTCGTCCAAATTTATCTTGGAGTGGTTCGAGCAGTTGTTGGCAGAGTTCTTTGCCTGTGCGAATGGCAATGTCAGGATGGTCGGGGAAGTTTGGTACACCGTACCAATTGGCGATTTCGCTATACAGAAAGTCACGCATAAAAAAGGACTTTGACAGCTGGACGCGCCCTAAGTCTTCGAGTTTGGTGATTGAGGTTACTTTTTTAATGGTCATCTTATTTAACAAATAGTTCTTTATGCTAGATTACAATATAAATTTAGGGGGGAAGAAATGAGTTATTTTTCTATAGATGAGTCCATTGAAAATATTAAAAATCCATATACAAAAGAATTATTTAAAGAAGTTTACTCTTCTTATGCAATGGGGAATTATAGATCTGCTACTGTGATGCTTTGGTCGGTTGTAGTGACAGATCTTGTCCATAAATTGAAGGAGTTAGATAGTGTTTATAGTGATCCTAAAGCAGCACAAATTCTTCAATACATTCAAGCCGAGCAGACTAAAGATCCTAAGTCATCTAAATGGGAGTCTGAGATTATTGATAAGTTTTATAAAGAAATAAATTTTTTTGAAACTTTTGAAGTTGCTAATTTAGAGCATTTACAGAAAATGAGACATGTATCAGCTCACCCAGTAATTACATCAACAGACTTATTGCACTCTCCTACAAAAGAGACAGTGTACAGCTTGATAAGAAATGCTCTAGAAAGCGTACTAACTAAAGAAGCTTTATTTTCCTCTAAAATTATTGATGTTATGCTTAAAGATTTGAATACTATTAGAGATACTTTAGTTGGTTATGATCAAAGAGATCGTTATTTTTCTCATAAATTCCTTTCAAAAATGCCTAATGCAGTATTGCTCAAGTTCTTAAAGACATTATGGAAGTTTCTTTTTAGAGTTAATAATCCAGAAACAATACTCAATAAAGATATTAATTTGGATATTTTAAATAGTATCATTAATAGAAAAGAGCAGATTTTTATAGAGTTTTTAAATAAAGAAAAAGATTTTATTTCTGATATTCAGTTAGAAGATAATTTAAAAGAAAATCTACTTCATTTCTTATTGAACAATAGATGGTGTTTTGAATATTTTAGTGAAAACTCTATTCAAACTGTAACTACAATTATTGAGGCAAGTGATAGTAAGTTTCAGTTAATTAAGTTTAAGCGTATTATTGATTATATTGATTATTTAATTAGAAACTCAAATAATTATTCATTATCAAATTTTAATATTATAGAAGATGAAGCTGAGGAGTATAGTTGTAAAGATAAATTCTATGACTACTGTATTGAAGGATACTCTTTTGCAAGATCATTTGATTCAGCTAATCACAGATTTGATAAGTTAATACGTCCTTATTTTCAAAACTTTAGTTTTCAACAATTAAAAAATTTAGCTAGTAAGGTTAATCAAAATTCACAATGTTATGATAGAAGTCGTGCAAAAAGAGATCATAAATTAATTATTGAAAAAATATTAGAAAATGATCCAACATACGATTTTACAGGTTTAGATGGTTTTATAGATGGGAATGAATCACTGATTTCATCTTTAACCGATTAATAAAAAACCCGCTTTCGCGGGTTTTCTTTTTCAAAACTGATCAGATTAACCAATCAATTTCTTCATCAATTCATTCACTTGAGCAGGGTTGGCTTTACCTTTCGCTGCTTTCATCACTTGACCAACAAGACCGTTGAAAGCTTTCTCTTTACCAGATTTATACTCTTCAACCATCTTCTCGTTCGCAGCAAGCACGTCTTTGATGATTGCTTCAATCGCGCCTGTATCAGTTTCCTGTTTCAAGCCTTTTTCAGCAATAATTTCATCCGCAGATTTGCCTTCGTCCCACATAAAGCCGAATACTTGCTTCGCGATCTTACCGTTAATTGTGTTGTCCACAATACGCGCGATCATACCGCCAAGTTTTTCCGCAGAAACAGGAGAGTCCGCCAAATCTAAGCCTGCTTTGTTTAAAGCACCAGAGAATTCACCCATTACCCAGTTTGCAGATACTTTACCTTGTGCCGCGCCACCAGCCGCAGCAACCACAGCTTCGTAAAATTCTGACATTTCACGAGTCAATGTGAGCACGTGAGCATCGTACTCAGTTACACCAAAGTCCGCCACGAAACGTGCACGACGTGCAGCAGGAAGCTCAGGCATAGTCGCTTTAATGGCTTCAATTTGCGCATCAGGAATAATCACAGGCAACAAGTCTGGATCAGGGAAGTAACGGTAATCGTTGGCTTCTTCCTTTGAACGCATTGAACGCGTTTCCATCTTCACAGGGTCAAACAAACGTGTTTCTTGGTCAATCGTACCATCCCATTCCAAGATTTCCATTTGACGTTCAATTTCAACATTGATCGCTTGTTCAATAAAGCGGAATGAGTTCAGGTTTTTAAGTTCACAACGTGTACCGAAGGGTTGACCCGGACGACGTAACGACACGTTACAGTCCGCACGGAACGAACCTTCAGCCATGTTGCCGTCAGAAATACCTAACCAACGAACCAGTGTGTGAATCGCTTTAATGTAAGCAACCGCTTCTTCAACCGAACGCATATCTGGCTCAGATACTATTTCCAATAAAGGTGTGCCTGCACGGTTTAAGTCAATACCTGACATGCCTTCAAATTGGTCGTGAATCGATTTACCTGCATCTTCCTCAAGGTGTGCACGGGTTACGCCAATGCGTTTGGTTGTGCCATCTTCAAGTTGGATGTCGATATGACCCAAGCCTACAATCGGGTTATCCATCTGGCTGATCTGGTAGCCTTTTGGAGAATCCGGGTAGAAGTAGTTTTTACGTGCAAATACAGAGGCTTGGTCGATGTAGGCATCAATACCCAAGCCAAAACGGATTGCCAAATCCACCACTTCTTTATTCAACACAGGCAAGACGCCTGGCATAGCTAAATCAACAAGGCTGGCTTGCGTATTTGGGTCTTGACCAAATTCGGTTGATGAACCTGAGAAAATTTTAGAATTGGTTGCAAGCTGAGTATGAATCTCAATACCAATCACGACTTCCCAACCATCAATCAGGTTTGATTTTGGTTTAGCAGTATTCTTCGCCATTATGCGTTCTCCTCAGCAATTGCAGCGCGTTGAGTATGCCAATCGGTCGCTTGTTGATACTGATGTACCACAGATAACAGTTGTGATTCAGACCAGTAATTGCCAATCAATTGTAAACCTACAGGCAAGTGATCTTGGTCAAAACCAACAGGCGCACTAATTGCAGGTAAGCCCGCTAAGTTCACCGCGATGGTGTAAATATCACCCAAATACATTTCAACTGGGTCTAAAGACGCGCCAATTTTGTAGGCAGTTGTTGGTGCAGTTGGTGCTGCAATCACATCGACCTGTTCAAAGGCTTTTAAGAAGTCTTGCTGAATTAAACGACGGACTTTTTGCGCTTTCACGTAGTAAGCATCGTAATAACCCGCAGAAAGGGCATAAGTACCAATCAAGATACGACGTTGCACTTCTGCACCAAAACCTTCAGAACGTGAACGTTTGTAGAGGTCTAAAATATCTTGAGGATTTTCTGCGCGGTAGCCGTAACGTACACCATCGTAACGAGAAAGGTTGGACGATGCTTCTGCAGGCGCAATCAGATAGTAAGTTGGCACGTAGCTTTCAGTCATGTTGAGGTCAATCTCAACCAATACTGCGCCCAATTCTTCTAATTTTTTTAGTGATTCTTCAACACGTGCTTTCACCGCAGCATCTAAACCAGCCACATTGAAGTATTGTTTCGGAATACCAATGCGTAAGCCTTTGAGCGTTGTTGCATTCAGGTTCGCGACATAATCTTCAACCGCTTTATCCATAGAGGTTGAGTCTTTGGCGTCATGACCTGCCATTACATTCATTAAATATGCGCAGTCTTCTGCAGAGCGTGCCATTGGGCCTGCCTGATCTAAAGATGATGCATAAGCGATGATGCCGTAACGTGAAACACGTCCGTAAGTTGGTTTGAGACCAGTCAAACCACAGAAAGACGCAGGCTGACGGATTGAACCACCTGTATCTGTACCTGTAGCAAATGGTGCAAGGTCAGCCGCCACGACAGCAGCAGAACCACCTGACGAACCACCCGGTACATGGTCAAGTGCCCATGGGTTTTTGGTCGCGCCATAGAACGAACTTTCAGAGGTTGAACCCATTGCGAATTCGTCCATGTTCACTTTACCCAAAGTGACCAAACCTGCATTTTTACCTTGTGCCACCACAGTTGCGTCATAAGGCGAGATAAAATTGTCCAGCATTTTTGAACCCGCAGAGGTTTTAATGCCTTGGGTACAAAAAATATCTTTATGTGCAACAGGAATACCTGTCAGTGCTGTCGCTTGACCCGCCTGACGTAATGCATCGGCTGCATCCGCCTGTGCCAGTGCTACTTCATTGGTCACGGTGACATAAGAGCGCACTTGCGGATCAATTTTGGCAATACGTTTTAAATAATGTTCTGTTAGTTCGCGAGAGGAGAATTTGGCTGCCGCTAAACCCTCAGAGATTTCACGAATCGATAAGCGATGTAAATCTGTCATGAGAAAAATTCTTTTACCTTTTTATGAAGTCAAAATGTAACAGCCGAATAAATTATTCAATCACACGTGGAACAAGGTACAAGCCATCCTGAACTGCAGGGGCAACAGCTTGATATTGCTCACGATGATTCTGTTCGGTTACGACGTCTTCACGTAATGGTTGAGGGTGGTCAAATGGGCTTTTTAAAGGCTCAACGTCATCGGTATTTATGCCTTTTAAGCTTTCCATCATGCCTAAAATTTTATTTAGACTTTGAGCATACTCAGCAGATTGCGTATCATTGAGTTTAAGACGAGCAAGATGGGCAATTGCTGAAACTGTTTGTGCATTTAAATCTGCAGAATGCTGAGCATCCGAGGTAGACATAACATCACCTAAAATCAGTATTAATAAAAAATTTCAAAATATCGTGCGTTATAATAAGCGATTGACTTGTTCAACGCACCACATTTAGTTAAAGTTGCCAACTTGCGTCCACATAAAGTTTAATCGAGAACGACTCCGTGATTCTAAAACGACTAATTGGCTTGTTTTCGCCAGACCTAGCCATTGATTTAGGTACAGCAAATACACTTATTTATGCGCCAGGACGAGGCATTATATTAAATGAACCGACAGTTGTGGCAATTCGTCACAGCGGTTCACAGAAAATTGTTGCCGCAGTCGGTCTTGATGCCAAACAAATGTTGGGTCGTACCCCTGCAAACATTTCTGCAATTCGCCCAATGAAAGATGGTGTCATCGCTGATTTTGAAGTGACTGAAACCATGCTGAACCAATTTATTGGCAAAGTGCATGAAAAACGTTTATTCCCACCTGCACCGCGTGTAGTGGTGTGTGTACCATGCAAATCTACTTTGGTAGAGCGCCGTGCGATTCGTGAAGCCGTGTTTAACGCAGGCGCACGTGATGTACGTTTAATTGAAGAGCCAATGGCAGCAGCAATTGGCGCAGGTATGCCAGTCGAGCAAGCCTGTGGTTCAATGGTGGTAGATGTTGGCGGTGGCACGACAGAAATCGCGATCATTTCATTACAAGGTTGTGTTTATTCAGATTCATTGCGTATTGGTGGTGATGTATTTGATGAGCAAATCATTAACTACGTGCGTAAGGCACATGGTTGTGTGATTGGTGAAACCACAGCAGAAACCATTAAGAAAGAAGTTGGCATGGCATTGCCAGATGAAGGTGCTAAACCACTGGAAATTGAAGTGCGTGGTCGTAACTTGGCAGAAGGTGTGCCACGTGCCATTACTGTAACTTCTGATGAAATTACCCAAGCTATTTCTGATCCGTTACAAAGCATTGTATCGGCAGTAAAATCTGCACTGGAACAAACTCCACCAGAACTTTCTTCCGATATTGCAGAGCGTGGAATTGTGCTCACCGGTGGAGGTGCGTTATTGCGTAACCTAGACAAGCTTTTGGCACAAGAAACAGGCTTGCCTGTGGTAGTTGCAGAAGAACCATTAACTTGCGTTACCCGCGGTGGCGGCAAGGTCTTGGAATTCTTTGATAATCCAAACCACGATATGTTATTTGTTGGCTAATACATAGGATTCGGCGGTGCAAACAAATCTGTTTTCCAGACAACCGCCATCTTTTCGCTCTTTTATAATTGCGGTCATTACTTGCTTGGTCATCCTGTTCTTTAACTGGCGTGTCCCGCATGTAATTCAACCTGCACGTGATGTTTTGTATGCGGCATATAATCCAATTTATGCCTTTGCAAGCTATCCTGTATTGTCGCGAGAATGGCTAAGTCAACAAAGTAAGTCTGAAGCTCAATTGCGTCGTGAAAATACCGCGATGCAGGCAGAGCTATTACAGGCTCAAGTCCGTTTGCAAAAATTGTCTGAACTCTCTGCAGAAAATACTCGCCTGCGCGGTCTACTCGATACGCCTTTAATTATTGATGGACGCATGGAAATTGCCGAAGTGATTGGTACCGATGCCGATCCTTTGCGCCACATTATTGTGATTAACCGTGGTTCACAAAATCAGCTCAAAGTCGGGCAAACCGTTTTGGATGATAAAGGCATTATGGGGCAGATCATTGCTGTGTATCCACACAGTAGCCGTGTCATGTTGCTTTCTGACAAAGAACACTCACTTTCAGTGCGTTTGGAACATACAGGCATGCGAGCCATTGTGTCGGGTACGGGCGATTTAGGGCGTTTGAAAATGGAATATGTACCGACCAGTGCCAATATTCAGGTTGGAGAGAAAGTCTATAGCTCAGGCTTGGGCGAGCATTTCCCTGCAGGATATTTGGTTGGAAGCATTGCCAAAATCAGCCGACATAATTCTGGTGAGTTTGCACAAATTGATGTGATGCCTGCAGCACAATTGGCGGGTGGTCATCATGTGGTGGTGCTGTTCTCAGAATCTTTAGCGAAGGAGCAGCCAAATGCCAATCGCTAAAATTGGACAAACCCGACTCGGACAAAACAAGAATAAAGATCCACTATTTCCGATTATTTTTTCAGTAATCGCTGCATCCGTACTCATGGTGTATCCGCTGTCTTATACAGGCTCGGGTTGGCGACCATTGTTTATGTTGATGGTGACCTTGTTTTGGGTGCTTGGGCAACCAACATGGTGTGGCATCTGGTTTGCCTTTGGTACAGGCTTGTTTGCAGACTTGCTCCTCGATGCACCTTTGGGCATGAATGCCTTGAGTTTTGTGGTGATTACTTTTGTGGCACGTTTCCTGACTCGTGAACGCCGTATTATGACGTTTGCAAATTTATGGGTCATCAGTGCAATCGCAATTTTGGCACACCTCGCCCTGATTTGGGTGATGCAAGTCATGGGTGGGATTCAGTTCCCATTTGCCCGTCATTGGCAACCTTTGCTGAGTAGTATTTTGCTCTGGCCTGTGCTGTATTATTTCTTGCGAAAATGGCGCATTTAATTCTTGCCTCAAGTTCACCGCGCCGTCGGGAACTCCTGCAACAGCTTGGGCTGGAATTTGAAATTTACAGTCCTGACATTGATGAATCTATTTTGGCGGGCGAAGATGTTGCCGCGTATGTTGAGCGGTTGGCATGTGCCAAAGCTGACGCAGTTTTACAGCTATTTCCTGATGCTATTGTGATTGCTGCCGATACCAGTCTAGGCGTAGATGGGCAGATTTTGGGCAAGCCAGAATCCAAAGCACATGCCTTTGCCATTTGGTCACAACTTTCTGGTCGAAAACATGATGTTTTTTCAGGGGTTTGTGTGCGTACAAAACAGAAAAAATCCAGTATAGTGGTACGTACACAGGTTGAATTTCAATCGCTTAGCCTAGATGATATGGAAAGCTACTGGGCAACAGGTGAGCCGATTGGAAAAGCGGGTGCTTATGCGATTCAGGGCATCGCAGCACGTTATATTCCGCGTATTGAGGGCAGTTATAGCAATGTTGTCGGCCTGCCACTCTATGAAACCGTACAGTTATTACAGACAGTTAAGGCACTAAATTAACTGCTGCACAAAAATTTTTATAATGTTTTGAGTTTTATTATGTCTGACGAGTTGTTGATTAACGTCACACCGATGGAGTGTCGGGTGGCGTTAATTCAAAACGGCACGGTCAATGAACTATTCGTTGAGCGTACAGCCAAGCGTGGTTTGGTGGGCAATATTTATAAAGGCAAAGTGGTGCGCGTGCTGCCAGGCATGCAAGCCGCTTTTGTCGATATTGGCTTATCGCGTACTGCTTTTTTACATATCAATGACATGATTTGGCCGCGCAGCCAACCTACACCGAATGTCTTTGAATTATTGCAGCCTGGACAAATTCTAACTGTGCAAGTGATGAAAGATATGCTTGGTACTAAAGGCGCACGACTGAGCACTGATCTTTCCATTCCTTCGCGTTATTTGGTTCTAATGCCGTATGGCAGTCATATTGGCGTATCACAACGCATTGAATCGAGTGAAGAACGTGAGCGTCTACGCGGGATCATTGAAACCATTCAGGCTGAGCATAAATTACCAGGCTCAGTGATTGTACGCACAGCAGCCGAAGGCGTCGATGAAGCGGCCTTAGTGCAAGATATGTGTTACTTGGCAAAATTGTGGGAATACATTCAGCGTAAACAAAAAAGCATTGCTGTGCCTTCTTTGATTTTTGAAGAGTTGCCGTTACCGCAACGCGTAATTCGTGATTTGGCGAATGATAACACCGCCAAAATTTATGTCGATTCACGTGAAATTCACGCCAAATTAAAAGAATTTGTGGATGAGTTTGTGCCCAATATGCACAATCGCCTGATTCATTACCCAGGCGAGCGCCCACTATTCGATTTATACAATGTCGAAGAAGATATTCAAAAAGCATTGCAAACCCGTGTGGCATTAAAGTCAGGCGGTTATCTGATGATTGATCAGACCGAAGCCATGACCACCATTGATGTGAATACGGGTTCTTATGTCGGTGGTCGGACTTTAGAAGACACTGTTTTTAAAACCAATATGGAAGCCACACAGGTCATTGCCCGCCAGTTACGTTTGCGTAATTTGGGTGGCATCATCATTATCGACTTCATTGATATGCAAGAAGTACAGCATCGTGATGAAGTCTTGAGTCAGTTTGAGCGTATGCTTGAACGAGATCATGCCAAGACCAAAATTACCCAAGTGTCTGAACTGGGCTTGGTCGAGATGACCCGTAAACGCACCCGTGAATCATTAGAACATTTACTTTGTGAAGCCTGTCCAACTTGTCAGGGACGGGGATATGTCAAAACAGCAGAGTCAGTATGTTACGAAATTTTTCGAGAAATTTTAAGATACGCACGCGCATTTGAATCACAACGTGGCTTTACTGTCGTTGCGCACCCATCGGTGATTGACCGATTGTTAACTGCCGAAGCGCCAGCAGTGGCGGATTTAGAGCACTTTGTCAGCCGTGTGATTAAATTTCAGGTGGAAAATTTATATACGCAAGAGCAATACGATATCATTTTGAGCTGAAATTGTAACAGGATATCGCTAAACAGTTGTTACATCTGAAATTTTACTTTTTTGAGTGAATTCTCAATACTAAGCATACAGAGTAGCCAAAGCCGAACATCTCCCTCGGTTTAGCAAATGAGGTATGCCATGGGTATGAGTAAAGTTGTGATTCAAAAGAGTTTAAAAGTATTAGATCGTAAAGTGACACATAATGGTTATATTGTGGATGAGCAAGGTAAAGAAACTCAAATTACCACTGCAATGGTTAGTGCAGTTTGTCAGCAATTATTAAAACAGTGTCGTACTATTCAAAAATAAGGGGCAGCAATTGCCCCTTAATTGATTCTATTGAATTGTTTTTCTAATGGATTGACGTATCAATCCACGATTTTATTGACCCCTTCAGGCGCATCAATAATCTGTTCAAAACGCTGAATTTCATCTTCCAAGTGTTGCAATAAGTTTTGCATTTTCGGTAAGGCATGACGACAAGCAGTTAAACCAACTTCTAATTTGTCTAAATAGCTGGTCATGGTAATGTTTAAAGCTTGTCCATCTAACACGATTGAAGCAGGGTATAGTGCATCTAGCTTTGCACCATTCCAATACAAAGGTTCACGTGGGCCAGGTACATTGGAAATCACCAAGTTAAAGGCCTGACGCTTTGGCATAATGCCTGACAAAATATTTAAACCAGCAGCGCCGTAAACAAAAGCACTATAGTTCATAATTTGATTGGCATTCATGCGCTTAAAACGCTGCTTGGCATTTTGTACACTGCGGCGCACAATTTTTAAACGCTCAAGCGGATCTTCTTTGTGCGTACCTAAGTTGGCTAAAATCATGGTGATTCGATTAGATACTTCAGAATCGTCATCACGAATAGAGGCAGGCACCATCGCAATTAAAGGTTTTTTCGGTAAAGCATATTGGCTGAGTAAGTACTCACGCAATGCGCCTGAGCAAATTGCCAGTACCACATCATTAATGGTTACGCCCAAAGCTTTAGCAATGCGATGCAAACGTGCAAACTCAAAAGATTGCGCGGCAAAACGACGTGAGGCGCTGACACGTTGGTTTAAGATGGTACTTGGTGCTTGGAAGCTAGAAACATAATCGGGGTTACGTCCCATATCTTTAGTAACAGTTTGTGATACTTCATAAACTGCGCGAGGGGTTGCTTCAACATGACCTTTAACCCCACCAAAAATTTTCTTTAAACGGCTGACTTTCGGTTCTTTCAGGCGTTTAGCACGCGGACCTTCCACACACCAAGGCGGTACAATTCTTTTTGCATTTTCGTCGTGCGAAAGGGATTTTTCCACCAAACGCATGCCAGCAATACCATCTACCATGGCATGATGAATTTTAAAGAACATCGCAAAACGATTATCTTCAATACCTTCAATAATATGGCAAGTCCAGAGTGGTTTGGCGCGATCAATCAACGAGCTGTGTTCTTGTGAAATATAAGTTAATAATTCACGAATACGGCCTGGCTTTGGCAAGGCAATATGACGGAAGTGATGATCGAGATCGAACTCTTCATCTTCATCCCAAAATAGACCATTGAGCTTATTGTTAAATGGTGCAATAGGCATTGACTTTGAATTGCGAATATCGGCAACCAAGTCTTGAATAAAAGTGGCTGGTGCATGTTCTGGAATTTGGAATAAGAATAATCCACCCACATGCATGGGCTGTTGACGTTTTTCGAGTGATAGGAAAATAAAATCAATAGGGTGTAATGGACGCATATTGTGGATTGCCTCACTGCAATTTCTACGCTTGTTCTTATCTGAACAAGGTTTTTAGAGTTATATAAGATTTAATTCAGTATATCTTTTTTATCAAACAAATATAGTGATTTTTGCGCCATCGCAAGTCAATAAAAATCACAGTAAAACTGTGATTTTTATTGTAGTAATAGATGTATTATTTTAAATTTCCAGCATGTAGACCGCATTCTTTGTGCGTTGCTTCTTCCCACCACCAACGCCCTTCGCGTTCATGTTGGTTCGGAAGAACAGGGCGGGTGCAAGGTTCACAGCCAATTGAAATAAAACCTTTTTCATGCAAACGATTGTATGGAATTTCCATCATGCGAATGTAATTCCACACGTCACTACTTGACCAGTTTGCCAGTGGATTGTATTTGATTAATTGTTTATCTGGACCTGAAAATCCTGCATCTGCTTGTACGACAGGAATATCTTGGCGTGTACCTGGACTTTGGTCTTTACGTTGACCTGTAATCCAGCCATCTAGTGTTGCCAGTTTTTTACGTAAAGGTTGAACTTTACGAATCCCACAACATTCTTGATGCCCATCTTCAAAAAAGCTAAATAAGCCTTTTTCTTGAACCAATTGTTGCACTGCTTCAGTTTCAGGAAAGCAAATTTCGATCTCAATATTATAATATTTGCGTACAGTTTCTAAAAATTGATAGGTTTCAGGATGCAAACGTCCTGTATCTAAACTAAATACACGAAATGGCACACCTAAATTGGATGCCATATCAATCAGCACTACATCCTCCGCACCTGAAAATGAAATCGCGACTTCGCCTTGCTGACTTAAGGCAAGTTTTAAAATGTCACTCGGTGATTTATCGGCATATTCAGTCGCGAGTGCATCAACAATGTCTATGGTGGGAATGGTGCGCATAAATCTTCCTACAGTCGGCTTGAGGGCTAATCTTTGTTCTTGAGCGAATTATTTTAATGGAATTCCTAAAAAGGTCTTATCACTAAAAAATAAATGCTTATGAATGAAATAGATTTAAAAAAGAACAAGGCAAATACCAAATCTTCGGCTATGATAGGGAAAAATTTTTACAGGTATTTTGGGAGAACCCATGGAAATCGTATGTCTTGATCTTGAAGGTGTGTTAGTTCCAGAAATTTGGATTAACTTTGCTAAAAAAACTGGCATTAAAGAACTTGAAGCAACTACACGTGATATTCCAGACTACGATGTGTTGATGACTCAGCGTTTAAATATTTTAAAGCAGCATGGCTTGGGCTTAAATGATATTCAGGCCGTGATTGCAGACATGGGGCCATTCCCGGGCGCGAAAGAGTTTGTAGAGTGGGTGAGCACACACTTCCAATTGATTATTCTTTCAGACACGTTCTATGAGTTTGCACATCCGTTGATGAAGCAATTGGGCTGGCCAACCATTTTCTGTCATAAATTAGAAACAGATGAAAATGGCATGATTACAGCATACAAATTGCGTCAACCCGACCAAAAGCGCCAGGCGGTTAAAGCATTACACGGTTTAAATTTCCGTGTAATTGCTGCAGGTGATTCGTATAACGACACCACGATGCTAGGTGAAGCGGATCATGGTTTCTTATTTGATGCTCCTGATAATGTGATTGCAGAATTCCCACAATTCCCGCCAATTCGTGGTTATGATGCGTTAAAAGAAGCTATTCGTAATGCTTCAGTGCGTGATATTCCCGCTTAAGTTTTTAAGCTAAAAGAAAGGGCACTTTAATAAGTGCCCTTTCTTTTATGGAATCTATCAAAAAATTAGAAACGGTAACCTATTTTCATGCCATAACCGAGTGCATGGTTATCTTCAAAATCGCCCACGATATCTGTACCACGTTTTGCTTTGGCATCACCTAACCAGAAATATTTTACGCCAGCTTGAATAAAATAGTTTTCAGCAGGGCTGTATTGACCACCTAAACCTACGCTCCAGAAGCCTTCAACAGGGCCTAAAGTAGTTACAGGGTTACCTGCACCAGAATCCCAACCTACAGATGCAGAACCTGACCATTTGCTACTGAATTTGTGACCTAAACCCACAGTTGCTGAATATTGATCATCAGAATAGTCAATTAGGTTTTGACTAATTAATGGATGTGATAATAATTCTGGGCTAACTACAAAATTATCCCAATGCACCCAACGTAAGTTCGCGAATGCTAATGTATTTTTTGCAATACCAGTTTGTAAATCAAGGTTAACTGATTGAGGGGTAATTGCTTCTACTGGACTATTAACAATTTTACCAAATGGAAGTTTAGAGGTTTCAGTAGAAGATGCATTATGTTTGATTTCTGATCGATATGTAATCGAAGCTTTTAAAGCAATTTCAGGAATTTGATAAGCAAATCCTGCCAGCCAGCCAAAAGCTTCTTCCTGTTCAATTTTAATATTATATCCACTTAATGCTTTATAAGCTGCACCATATAGTTTAATTTCAGCTTCTACAGTTTGCCATACTGGGCCTGCATAAATATTCCAGTTTTCAGTAGGTTGATAACCAATTAATGCAGTTAAATTATGCGTACGGACTTCAACTTTTGTTCCTTCAGTACCGTCAGAGAAATCTGAACCATCAACTTGATAGGTTGCATCAGCACCATAAGGTTGGTCATATAACAGACCTAGGGAAATTTTATCCGTTGCTTGAACTTTAATGGCTGCAGAAGGGAAATAGTAGTCATCTCCCATATCTTCAACTTTATTACCGCTGATATCTTTACCTTTAACAGTCGGATCAAGAACCGAAATACCTGCTTCTGCATAATTACCCGGTTGTAAAAATGCAGCAATAGATTGACCAGAACGGTCTAGACCAGCAGCAAGCGCAGGTGTAAGTGGAAGAGTGCTAAGTAAAATAGCCGAATAAATTTTATTGAGCTTCATGGTCGTTCCCTGATGCTTTATGTAACAAAAAGTGCAGGAAAAGTAACATATTTGAAAAAAGAGTAAATGCTCAACTTGGCAGAATAAATGAACTGAATAAGTTATAAATAGCAGTTGATTAGAGTAAAAGTACTATTTTCAGGTCTTAAGTGAATGAATTTTATTAAATAATTTTTTAGGGTGATGTTTTGGTAAATATGAGTTTAATTGCTTTAAATTTGAACATTTAGTTAACACTTGTATAAAAAAGAGGAGTTTTAAGTGCAAAAAGAGCCACTCCGAAGGGTGGCTCTTTTGAAAAATATTGGAATTAGAAGCGGTAACCCATTTTTAGACCGTAGCCGATTGCATGGTTGTCTGTGAACTCACCAACATTTGGGTTAGCAACTGTTAAAGCCGTTGCATCACCCAACCAGAAGTATTTAACACCACCTGCAATGAAGTAGTTTGGTGCAGGTGAGTATTGAACACCTAGACCTACGTTCCAGTAGCCTTCAGTTGGACCAAGAGTAGTTACAGGATTGTCGACACCTGAGTCCCAACCTACAGAGACATTGCCCGCCCACTTGTCTGTGAGTTTACGACCAACACCAACAGCAGCTGACCATTGCTCTTCATTATATTCAACGAGGTTGCCACCTTTTAATTGCGGCTGTTGCAACAAAGCTGAAGCTAGGTCAATAGCTTGTCCAAACTCTGATGGACGAATAGAGAAGTTAGACCAATCGACCCAACGTACGTTAGCAAAAGCAACGGTATCTGCCATAATTCCTGTTTGGAAATCCAAATTAACAGACTGTGGAGTTGTTACTGCAGTTTTTCCTGGATTAAATGCAGGAATTGCAGCAGGGTTCCCTGCTAACCCTAAACCTAATGCCACATTTAGTGGAACACCAGAGTGGCTTTCTGTTGTAGAAAGTTCATGGTCGATTTCAGAGCGATAGGTTAAAGACGCTTTAAGCGCAATTTCAGGAATTTGGAAGGCAAGACCAGCTAACCAACCAATTTCACTATCTTCTTTCATTGTTGCATCATATCCGCCGAACGCGTTATATGCTGCACCGCGGAGTGCTACACTACCTTTAGCTGTTTGATAAACTGGACCTGCATAAATATTCCAATTTTCAGTTGGTTGGAAACCAAATAAGAAGCTTAGATTTTCAGTTGTTACTTCAGCGCGGGTACCATCACTTCCTGTCGGATTAAATGCTACTGATTGAGCGGTATATTCAGCTTCTGCACCAAATGGTTGATCGTAAATTACACCAAAAGAAAACTGATCTGTGACTTGTAGTTTTAAGGCAGCTGATGGGAAGTAGTAATCACTCGCCATATCACCTGTTGCCTGTCCACCTAAAGCAGTAGAACTCGTACCAGATACATCTGGATCTAATACAGAAATACCTGCTTCAAAGTAGTTACCCGGTTGTAAGAACGCAGCGATGGATTGACCAGAGCGATCCATACCTGCAGCAAAAGCACCTGTCATTGGTACAGTTGCTAAAATCATTGCTGTGCTAAGTGCTTTTAATTTCATTATACATTTCCCTTGGGCTATAAAGTCTTTTATGACAGTTTTTGTTGATGCTTTAAGCTTTCATTTAGGATGATTTCGACTTGTGCAAACCGAGACCATTTGTTACTCCATGTGACAAAAATATCACAATTAAAATAAGAGTAAATGCTCTAGAAAAAACTAATCAGTATAAAAAACACGCTGAATAGAGTATTTGTTCTAATTGGTGTGGGTTTTTAGCTTGTTAGTGATTGAAATTAAATAATAAAATTTAAAAATCAATCTATTGTTTAAATGTTTTTAATTGGTTAAAAAAAATACTTTTTATCAAAATTCATTTTGTTGCAAGGCATATCTTGCAACAAAATGGGGTGCATTAACGTGTGGTTTTTCCAAGCTTTGCCAAAAGAATGACAGGAATCAGCCCAACCAATACAATTAGTAAAGCTGCTACTGCGCCATCTTCATAAGTGCCCCTAGACGCTTCTGCATATAGCTGGGTAGCGAGTGTTTCCATATTTAAAGGACGGAGCAACAAAGTGGCAGGTAGCTCTTTCATGCAATCTACAAAAATTAATAAAGCTGCAGAAATAATAGCAGGGCGTAATAATGGCAGGTGTACACGCCACAACAGTGCAAAGTTGTTTTGCCCTAAATTGCGTGCAGCATCATCAAAAACACCATGAATACGGTTATAGCCTGACTCAATGCCGCCCACCGAAATAGCTAAAAAACGCACAGCATAAGCATAAATAAGGGTAAAACTAGTACCGAGAAATAATAAACCTGTGTGTATCCCTAATTTAAACTCTAAAAAATCTGCAATGGCATGATCAATTTTTCCCAAAGCCAACATGAGACCAATGGCTAAAACAGTTCCTGGAATGGCATAACCTAAACTGGCAATACGGCTAAACCAGTGGTGTTTGCTAAAACGTGCCGCACTGACAATAAAGAAACCAATCAAAATAGTTACCACAGTTGCAAGACTGGCAAGGATTAGTGTGTTGATTGAGGCTTGTAATAGGAAATCTGAAAAGCCCGCATATTGAATGCGTTTATAGGATTCGACCAATAAATGACTGGTGGGAATTAAAAAGCCAATACAAACAGGAATTAAGCCCAAGCCTAGTAACACAAGTGCTTTAAGCCCTTTGACCGATTGTGCAGGCATTAAACGGCTGCGTTGAGCCGAGTTCATATAACGCTGTTTACGCCGTCCTAAACGCTCTACTAACACCAATAAGGTAATAATCATCAACATGAAAATGGCAATTTGTGCGGCACTGGCTAAATCGGACTGATTGGTCCAGGTTGAATAAATCGACAAAGTTAAGGTTTTAATGCCTAAAAATTCTGTTGCACCAATATCATTAATGGTTTCCATTAAAACCAGACTAGTACCCACAGCAATTGCAGGACGTGCCAGTGGAATTGCAACACGTAAAAACACTTGATCGGGTTTTAATCCTAATGTACGTGCAACCTCAATTAAACTGGCCGATTGCATCAGAAACATTGCACGGGTGCTTAAATACACATACGGATACAGCACAAAGCTAAGCAAGAAGATGCCGCCCCACACGGTACGAATATTAGGAAACCAAAACTGTTGTAATTCTAAATTAAACCCATCCCGCAGGATACTTTGCACAGGGCCAATGGGGTGCAAAATGTCGATATAACTATACGCAATAATATAAGTTGGTACGGCTAAAGGCAGCAGTAAGGCCCAATCTAAAAATGCACGACCTCGGAATTGATACGCTGTTACAATCCATGCGCTGCCTGTACCAATCAGGATGGTGAGAATCCCCACACCCAACAATAAAATCCCTGTTTCTGCCAACGTGTGTGGAATTACATAACGCAGCAGATGCCCCCAAATTTCGCTATCACCTTGTAATGCTGTCCAAATTAAAGCGAGCACAGGTAAACAGGCGAGTAGCGTCAATAACCCACTGAGCGAAAATAAAAAATTAAATTTATTTTTAAGCATTGCAATAGAGGTACTAAATAAGGGGGAGGGAACAGCTGAGCATCTTACAGTGCAAAGCGCTGCACTGTAAGACAAAAGCAAAAAATTTAGCGGTTAAACTGGACTTTATCGACCAATAAGTTGGCGGCTTTACGGTGACGTGCAATATCGCTTAAACGAATCGAGTCGATGTTGAGTTTACCGAAGCTAGCGATAATCGGGTCAATTTTTACCCCAGGTTTGACTGGGTATTCAAAGCCGTTTTGTGCGTAGATGGCTTGTGCGTGATCTGAAGCTAAAAACTCGAGCAACTGTACCGCTTCTTTACGGTTTGGTGCATGTTTAGAAACCACTGCACCCGATACGTTTACATGCGTTCCACCATTTTTAAAGCGTGGTAACACGACATTAATGGCATTGCCCCAGCGTTTTTGTTCCGCATCACCTGTACGCATTGTGCCGACATAATAGGTGTTGGCAACGCCAATATCACAAATTTTACCTAAAATATCACGTGCCACATCTCGGTCACCACCGCTGGCTGGGCGAGCTAAATTGGCTTTCACGGCACGCAACCAAGTTTCGGCTTGTTTTTCACCATGATGGGCAATATACGCTGCAATTAAAGCGGTGTTATATGGATGATTGCCCGAACGAATACAGATTTTATTTTTCCATTTTGGATTGGCTAAATCTTCATAAGTAATCGCATTTAATGGTGTACGGTCTTTAGAGGCGTAGACTGCACGTGCACGCATCGATAAAGCATACCAATGACCATTGGCAGCACGTAAATTGGCAGGAATTGCACTATTTAAGGTTTTAGAACTCACGCGCTGAGTTAGACCACTTTCAACCAAATCAACCAAGTTCCCAAAATCTACAGTCAGCATCACATCGGCAGGCGAGCGACGGCCTTCTGCTTTCACACGTTCTAATAAACCATCTTTAATAAAAACCGTATTCACTTTTACCCCAGTTTTTTGGGTAAATTCGGTTAATAGGGTTTGAATCAGCACAGGTTCACGTGTGGTGTATAAATTGACTTCCGCTGCTTGTGCGACACTTGCACCAAATGCAAGTAAACCTGTAACAAGCAATGATAAATTAGACAGTGGTTTCATGCAGTATTCCTAATTAAAAATTTAAACCTGAACAGCAGCTTGAGTAGAAGATAAGGTAGTGGATGATTGTTCATCAGACGCCAAGAAATAACAGCTGTTTAAATCGACAGAAACATAGATTTGTTCAGCGGGCTGAATATCTTGAAGGTGGTTCACTTGTGCCAAAAGAGTGAGATCGTGATCGCGTAGTTTTAGACGCAGTTGTTGCGCATGGCCCATAAAACTTGATGACACAATGCTTGCTGGCAATGCATTTTCACTTGGTGTTTGGCTGACACGCAATTGATGCGGACGGAAGCAGCAAACCAGTGAATCTTGAGCGGTGGTATGTTCTGGTAAATCAATTTTGCCAAATACTGTATGAATTTCTTGATGATTGATTTGCACTGGGATTTCATTCAATGCTGAAAAATAACGTGCAGCAAACAACGTTTTCGGCTGTAAATAAAGTTGTTTCGGTGAACCAATTTGAATAATTTGCCCTTGATGCATCAAAATAATTTGATCGGCAATTTGCAATGCTTCTTCTGGGTCATGTGTCACGATAACCGTAGTCGTTGCAGTTTGTTTGAGGAGTTGAATGGTATTTTGACGAATTTGATCACGCAGACGATGATCCAAATTTGAAAAAGGTTCATCCATCAACAAAACTTGCGGTTCTGGTGCTAAGGCACGTGCTAAGGCAACGCGTTGTTGTTCGCCGCCCGAAAGTGTATATGGATAGCTGTCTTGATGATGCAACATGGAAACATGCGCTAAAGCTTGTTTGGCAATGGTTTCCCGCTGCGCTTTGGGAAATTTCTTTAAGCCAAACATAACATTGTCTAACACACTTAAATGTGGGAAAAGTGCATAATCCTGAAACACTAAACCAATATTGCGTGCTTCCGCAGGAATCTGTGCTTGCTCACTCCACAAGGTATTTTGTTCCAGTTGGATTGTGCCGCTGCTTGGTGTTTCCAAGCCTGCAATCAGACGTAGCATTGTGGTTTTGCCGCAGCCTGAATGACCTAATAAACACACAATTTGTCCACTCATCGCTGACCATGTTGCTTGTTGCACTGCAAAACGCGAACCAAACTTTTTACTGAGCTGTTGGATCGTCAAGACATTGGCAGGTTGAGCAGCGTACGCATTCATAGTTTATTCACACGACAAATTTTGTGCTCAAATGATAACTAAGAACTCTTCTCATGTAGAGTCTTTTTATCATTTAGAATGTAAATGATGTAGCTTTTGCTACAAAAAAGTTGAAATATCAACTGAAAAGAATGGGTTGGAATTTAAATTATTTTAAGTGCAGCACTTTATTTATGGGCTATTAAAAGGGGGGCTTAAAAGCAAAAAGTTACTGCCGAAGCAATAACTTTTTAATTTTTAGAAATCTGTACTATGCGTACTATGCAAATTAAGGTTTTTTCGCATTAAGCACTCTAAATAAAATGTACATCAAGACCACCCATACAGGAATCATAATGACTGATTCTTTAAAGCCTTGTGTCCACATAATATAAAGTACCACTGCAATAAACGCTAAAACCAAATAGTTGCTAAATGGTGACCATAGCGCAGGGAACTTAGTTGGAATCGCTAATTTTTTCAGTGTGCTGGTAAATTTAAGGTGAGTCAAACTGATCATCGCCCAGTTTAAAACCAATGCACCCACAACAATATACATGAGGTGGCTTAAAGCTTCTTCGGGTACAAAGTAGTTCAACAATACACAGCCGAAAATTAATACCGCAGAGAATAATACTGCTGGAATTGGCACACCTTGTTTATTCACTTTTAGGAAAATTTTTGGTGCGTTACCTTGTTTGGCCAAACCAAACAGCATACGGCTGTTGGCATACATCCCACTGTTATACACAGAAAGTGCCGCAGTCAAAATCACGAAATTCAGTAAGTGCGCTGCCCATTCAATGCCCATTTGACTAAAAATCATTACGAATGGACTTTTATCTAAACCACCTAAATCTAACTGATTCCAAGGCACTAAAGACAATAGAATGGTGAGTGAACCGATATAGAAAATTAGAATACGGAACACCACTTGGTTAATGGCTTTAGGAATGGTTTTTTCAGGATCTTGCGCTTCTGCGGCAGCCATACCAATCAACTCAATGCCGCCAAAGGCAAACATGAGGAATGCAAGCATGAAGAACAGACCTTCAAAGCCATTCGGGAAGAACCCCCCATGCGCCCAAAGGTTGCTGAATGATGCGGTTGAATTGGCATCTGCAGAAAGTAAGAGATATAAACCAAACACAATCATCGAAACCACAGCAGCGACTTTAATGATTGCTAGCCAGAATTCTGACTCACCATAGAACTTTACATTGCCCAAGTTAATAATGGTAATCACAATGAAAAAGAACAGTGCCGAAGTCCAAGCAGGAATATGCGGCCACCAGTAGTTAATATATTTGGCAACTGCGGTGAGTTCTGCCATTGCCACCAAAATATACAAAATCCAGTAGTTCCAACCTGCTAAAAAGCCAGGGAATTTACCTGCATATTTATAGGCAAAGTGACTGAATGATCCTGCAACGGGCTCATGAACAATCATTTCCCCCAATTGGCGCATAATTAAAAATGCAATAAGACCACCAATGGCGTAACCCAAAATAATAGAAGGGCCAGCAGATTGGATGACCTGCGCGGAACCTAAGAATAAGCCTGTACCAATTGCTCCACCCATGGCAATCAATTGAATATGGCGGTTCTTTAAGCCACGCTGAAGTTGTGAAGACTCGTTGTTCAAAGTATTCAGCCCGACAAGGAAAAAGTGACAAGATTGTAATAGATCAAATTTCATTAGCCTAGTAGCTAGACAATAATGAAATAAATTTATGATAAATATTAAAATATTTTATGGTTTTTATTTGTATAAAAGATAAGTGAATCAATATATTAATTTTATTTTTGCCTTATAAATCAAGATGACTGGTTAGGGTAAAATTTACCAAATGTTGTTTTTTTATACTTAAGTCAAGACCGCGATACCTTTTGAATAAAAACCGTTATGATGCAAAAGGGTCTTTTTATATGGCCATAACAATCAAAAAACAAGGGAATAAAATTCATGCGTTTTGCACCACAAGTTAAAATTCCAGCGACTTATATGCGCGGCGGTACCAGTAAAGGCGTATTTTTTAAACTTGATGATTTACCTGCAGCGGCACAGCAGCCAGGCAAAATTAGAGATCAAATTTTATTACGTGTGATTGGCAGTCCAGACCCTTATGCCAAACAAATTGATGGAATGGGCGGTGCAAGCTCAAGTACCAGTAAAACCGTAATTTTAGCCAAAAGCACTCAACCCGATCACGATGTCGATTATTTGTTTGGGCAAGTTTCGATTGATCAGCCATTTGTCGATTGGAGTGGCAACTGCGGTAACTTAACAGCTGCAGTCGGTGCATTTGCGATCAGCAATGGCTTGGTCGATGCCAGTAAAATTCCAGAAAATGGCATTTGTACTGTACGTATTTGGCAGAAAAATATTGAAAAAACCATTATTGCGCATGTTCCAATGACGCATGGTCAGGTGCAGGAAACGGGTGACTTTGAGTTGGATGGCGTGACTTTTCCTGCCGCAGAAGTACAAATTGAATTCTTAGACCCTGCCGATGATGGCGAAGAAGGTGGGGCAATGTTCCCCACTGGAAATGTGGTGGATACTTTGCATGTGCCAGATATTGGAACATTCCAAGCAACCTTTATTAATGCGGGTATTCCCACAATTTTCCTAAATGCAGAAGAAATTGGTTATACAGGCACAGAACTGCAAGATGCAATCAATGGTGATGCACAAGCTTTGGCACGTTTTGAAACCATTCGCGCTTATGGTGCTAAACAAATGGGTTTGATTCAGGAAATTGCTGAAGCTGAAAAACGCCAACATACGCCAAAAATTGCCTTTGTTTCTGCGCCAAAAAGTTATGTATCTTCAAGTGGTAAACAAATTCAGGCTGAAGATACTGATTTATTGGTACGTGCATTGTCGATGGGTAAATTACACCATGCCATGATGGGTACAGCAGCAGTCGCGATTGGTACAGCTGCAGCCATTCCGGGAACATTGGTCAACTTGGCTGCGGGCGGGGGTGAGCGTGAAGCTGTACGTTTTGGACATCCATCAGGTACGCTTCGTGTGGGTGCGCAAGCCGTGCAGGAAAATGGACAATGGCAAGTCAAAAAAGCTGTGATGAGCCGTAGTGCACGTGTATTAATGGAAGGTTGGGTGCGTGTACCTGCGGAAACATTAGAATAAGTTTTGCTTCGAACAGATTTGGGGTTTGTTGACATTTCATAAATGGCTTGCGCTGTAGGCTAAAACTGAGCAGATCAGGCATGAAACGCAGGGAATAGTGGGTCTATTGCCAAGTTTCATAACGCAATCTGAGAAAGTTTTAGCCACAGCCTTTCAGGACAAGCATATTTTTTGCTGCTATTGCGTTATGTGCCAGTCATTTAGAATGACTAAATTTCCTGTCCCATGCCTTATATCAGCTAAAAAATATGCGTTGTCGCAAACATAGATGAAGTGTCAACAGACCCTAATTAACTACATATAGCCTCTATCTCGATAGGGGCTTTCTTATGGCTGAAATGTTATATCAGTTCAGTTAAGGCTTAAAAAACTTTGAATTACAGGTACAATGCTGCAACACAGGCAGCTTACTGCTTATTAGACATGAACCAACCACTCGAGGCGAATGTGTCATCACTTCACGATTTACAGGCGCATGCATTAACCGCAGCCCAACAACGTATTCAGCAAGACTTGCTTACCGCTTTAGAGGCTTTTGCATTGCCAGAACCGTTAAAGTCTGCCGTGCATCATGCCGTCATGTTGGGTGGAAAACGTGTTCGCCCTGCCTTGTGTTATGCCACCGCAGCATTAAGACCGAATCAAAACTCTGCTGCGGTACGCCGTGCTGCAGTTGCGATTGAGCTGATTCATTGCTATTCATTGGCACATGATGACTTGCCGTGTATGGACAATGACTTGTTGCGTCGTGGGCAACCGACGTGCCATGCAGCGTATGGTGAAGATACAGCATTGTTGGCAGGCGACATTTTACAGTCGATGGCATTTGAAATTTTAGGCAGTCGTTTGTTTGATCAGGCTGTTGCAGTAGATCAAGGCATTGTGCTCAAACAGATGCAAATTTTAGCCACCGCTTCTTCAAAAATGGTCTGTGGTCAGGTTTTAGACTTGCAGTCTGAAGGTAAACAGGTAGATCAGGCGACTTTGGAAAATATCCACCGTAATAAAACAGGGGCGTTAATTTCTGCAGCGGTGATGATGGCAGCTGTGACCGTGTTTGATGGACGAGATAAAGCGATTCCGCAATTGCGTGAATATGCGCAGGCAATTGGTTTAGCCTTTCAGGTACAAGACGATATTTTAGATATTATTTCGGATACTGAAGTGTTAGGTAAAACTGCGGGGAAAGATGAACAAGTTGAAAAGTCGACCTATCCTGCACTCATGGGCTTGGAAAAAGCACAAGCTTATGCACAAGAATTGCACGATCAAGCCTTTGCTGCGTTGGCATATTTTAAAACTGATACCGTCTTAGAGTTACAGCAAATTTCCGAGTTTTTATTGTCACGTAAAAGCTAAATTATTCTAGATGGAGGGCTTGTGGCTCTCAATACTCAAAAGCGAGCAGATGCTCGCTTTTTTGTGCTTTATGAAAGTGTTGGCTGTTTTAAGCAACACACTTTAATGCAGATTCTATACGGCTTTATTCTTGTAGCGTTGCATCAGGTGGTAAAATTGCTTTGCCTTGTTTTAAGCTGTCTAAAGCCTCGCGGTTAAAATCTACCAATAAAGAATTGTTTTGTGGATCAATCGCATAACGGCTAATTAATTTTTGATCGCCTTGTAAGGTTTCAAGGCGGTATTCATCTGCAATATTCATAATGCCGTCTAAATTAATGGTGGCAGATGCTTTGTCTTGGCGAAATAATTCGTAAATATCACGCAGGTCAAAAATTGCATTTTGTGCGTCAGGATGTTTTTCAAAATAATTTTGCAAATGACGAATAAATAATTGCGCAAACATAAAGTAATTTGGTTTGTGGGTATAGTCTAAGCTCATGTGTTTACTCCTTATTATTCAAATTTTTAATGCTTACTAGGAATAGCACACTCTGAGTGAAAAATTAAAGAAACTCAGGGCTTAAGTTGCAAAAACTACACAAACTTTTGTACGGCTTAAACTAAGCTGAAACCTGAAGTTGCGATGATCTCTCTATAAATTTAAAAACTTTGCAACGAACCGCTCAATTGGTGTTTTGGAAAAAATAATCACAACTGACTTATCTATTTGTTAAAGCGATTAAGAGCCCTACGGAGTAGTGGAATTCTAAAATATCAAGTATTTGAATAAAAAATCATCCGAAAGACTAAGACTTATGAACTAGCAAGTGAAATCATAAATCAGGTACAATTGGCGTGATTAATTTTGTGTTTGGTGTATTTGAAGGCCAATACATACATTCTTTGTTAATAAATAGGCCTGCCAGGAGTTATCCCCGCATGAGTGCCATTACTCCATACGAATGGGCAATTATTGCCTTCGTGATCGGCGTTACATTTTTATGCGTCTTTATGCTGACCGTTCCTTTACTCCTTGGGGGTAAATCATGGGGGCGTGCGAAGCAAGAGCAGTTTGAGTCGGGTGTTGTAGGTGCTGGTGGAGCACGTATCCGCTTATCTGCAAAGTTCTATTTGGTTGCAATTTTCTTCGTTGTTTTCGACTTAGAAGCACTTTATCTATACGCATGGGCAGCTTCTGTTCGTGAAGTAGGTTGGGTGGGCTTTGCAACGGCTGCTGTATTTATTTTAGTTTTACTCGTTGGCTTAATTTATGAATTATCAACTGGTGCGCTGAACTGGGCTCCATCTGATAAGCGTAAAGCAGCAGGGATTAAACCTAAAATTGGTTCGCCAAATATGGATCTTGCAGAAATCACACGCTTTAACTCAATTGAAGAATTGGTAACGGACCCTACCGGTCAAATTCCAGCTCAATCCTCTGGTCGTGTAAAAAAATCTGCGACTACCTCATCTGACAAGGAGTAACTCGGGATGAAATATACCTTAACCCGTGCGAATCCCGATGCTGATCAATATCCACTTCAAGAGCGTCAGATCGTAACCGATCCGCTTGAAGAAGAAGTGAATAAAAATGTGTTCATGACTCGTTTAGAGGACTTGGCACATACAGCAGTAAACTGGGGACGTAAGAACTCAGTTTGGCCGTTTAACTTTGGTACATCGTGCTGCTACGTAGAGTATGCAACTACCTTAACAGGTGTGCATGACTTGTCACGTTTTGGTGCAGAAGTTATTCGTGCTTCACCGCGTCAGGCAGACTTGATGATTGTTGCAGGTACGTGTTTTGTGAAAATGGCACCTGTAATTCAACGTTTGTACGAGCAAATGCTTGAGCCTAAGTGGGTAATCTCAATGGGCGCATGTGCAAACTCAGGTGGTATGTACGACATTTATTCAGTTGTGCAAGGTGTGGATAAAATCATTCCTGTGGATGTGTACATTCCGGGTTGCCCACCACGTCCTGAAGCATTAATCCAAGCATTGATGTTATTACAAGACCAAATTCAATTAGAGCGTCGTCCGTTGTCTGCGGTGATTGGTGATGATCTTAAGCCAGTATATAAGCCGAAGATGATGCCAGAACGTGACCGTAAGAATGCGCAGCGTATTGCGGTGAAAAACTTACGCTCTATGGATGAAATTAAATAATTTAAACGTACAAATATTGATGCACCCGACGGGTGTAGTTGTCGTTTAGGTTGACTGAATTTGTATTAAATAGGAAGCCAAGCCAATGGCTGAAACTGACATTGCTATGCCAGAATCAACTGCAGTTGATTCACGCCCAGCATTTGCAATTGTAGAAGAGCTCAAAACCAAATTTGGTGAGAACTTCTACGTGCAAACGACTTTTGAAGATTTTCCAACAGTCTGGGTTGAGCGCGCACGTGTACAAGAAGTTTTAATGTTCTTGCGTACAGTGTCACGTCCATACGTGATGTTGTTCGACTTGTCTGCGGTAGATGAGCGTTTGCGTACTCACCGCGATGGTCTACCTGCGTCTGACTTTACTGTGTTCTATCACTTGTTATCGCTTGAGCGTAACACGGACATTCGTATTAAAGTTGCGTTGAATGAGAGTGATCTCAACATTCCAACAGCAACCAACATTTGGCCAAATGCCAACTGGTACGAGCGTGAAGCTTACGATATGTTTGGTATCAACTTCGAAGGGCATCCAATGCTTCGTCGTATCTTGTTGCCAACATATTGGGAAGGTCATCCGTTACGCAAAGAGTATTCTGCACGTGCAACGGAATATACACCGTATATGCAGAACCAAGCCAAACAAGACTTCGAGCAAGAACACCTTCGCTTTGTGCCTGAAGATTGGGGCTTAAAGCGCGGTAATAAAGACGAAGACTTCATGTTCCTGAACTTGGGTCCTAACCACCCATCTGCGCACGGTGCGTTCCGTGTAATTTTGCAGTTGGATGGTGAAGAAGTGAAAGACTGTGTGCCAGATATCGGCTATCACCACCGTGGTGTGGAAAAGATGGCTGAGCGTCAAACTTGGCATTCATTCATTCCTTATACAGACCGTGTGGACTACTTGGGGGGTTGTGCGCAAAACATGCCGTATGTCATGGGTGTGGAACAACTGGCAGGCATTACTGTGCCAGACCGCGCACAATGTATCCGTGTCATGATGTCGGAATTGTTCCGTATCAATAACCACTTATTGTTCATTGGTACTGCAATTCAGGATGCGGGCGGTATGACCCCTGTATTCTATATGTTCGCAGACCGTCAAAAAATCTACGATGCGATTGAAGCTATTACGGGTTACCGTATGCATCCAGCATGGTTCCGTATCGGTGGTACCGCACACGACTTACCAAACAATTGGCAACACCTGATTCGTGAAATCTTAGAGTGGATGCCAAAACGTATGAACGAATACTACACTGCGGCATTACGCAACTCGGTATTCATGGGTCGTACGCAAGGCGTAGCGCAGTATGATGCGAAATCTGCCTTGGCTTGGGGTGTGACAGGTACTGGTTTACGTGCAACAGGTATCGACTTTGACGTGCGTAAATACCGTCCATACAGTGGTTATGAAAACTATGACTTCGAAGTACCTGTAGAGTACGAAGGCGATGCTTACGCACGTGTACTGGTTCACTTCCGTGAAATCGAAGAGTCATTGAAAATCATCAAACAATGTCTAGATAACATGCCATCTGGTCCATATAAAGCAGACCATCCATTGGCTGTTCCACCACCAAAAGACAAGACATTACAAGATATTGAAACCCTGATTACGCACTTCTTAAGCGTGTCTTGGGGTCCTGTAATGCCTGCTGGTGAAGCATCTGTAATGGCAGAAGTGGTGAAAGGTGCATCGAACTACTACTTGACTTCAGATAAGTCAACGATGAGTTACCGTACCCGTATTCGTACACCAACTTTCACGCATTTACAGCAAATGCCTTCTGTGATTAACGGCAGTCTGGTATCTGACTTAATCATTTATTTAGCGACCATTGACGTCGTAATGGCAGACGTGGATCGCTAAGGGGTAAACGCATTATGATGATTTTGACTGATAAAAAGCCACGTGTGAATGTTGAAGGGATTTTGACTGCGGAAGAAATCCATGAAATTGAACATCACATTGGTCATTATCCGTACCCACGTGCAGCATCTTTAGATGCCTTGAAGTGTGTACAGCGCCGTAATGGCTGGGTAGATGATGCGCAGTTAAATGCGATTGCACAGCTTCTAACCATCAGCGTTGCTGATTTAGAAGGTGTTGCAACATTCTATAACCGTATTTATCGCCAGCCTGTAGGTCGTCACGTGATTTTATTGTGTGACTCGATTGCATGCTTCCTGATGGGTGCAGAAACACTTGCAGAAGCATTCCAGCGTGAATTAGGCATTCAGTTTGGTCAAACGACTGCAGATGGTCGTTTCACGTTATTGCCAATTTGCTGTTTAGGAAATTGCGATAAGGGCCCAACCTTGATGATTGATGAAGATACTCACGGTTTAGTTGAGGTGACATCGGTGCAACAGTTATTGGAGAAGTATGTATGAATACCGAACCAAGACCAATTTATGGTGACGGTAACCCAGAAACGCATCCATTAACTTGGCGTTTAAGCAAGCAAGAGCACGTGCGTAATGCAGATGATTACGAAGCACTAGAAGGTTATGCAGGCTTTAAGAAAGCGATTTCTATGCCGCCTAAAGATGTGCTTGAAGTCATTAAAGCTGCGACAGTGAAAGGTCGTGGTGGTGCAGGCTTCCCAGCAGGGATCAAATGGTCACTGATGGCGCCAAACGACAATTCAGGTCCACGTTACCTGATTTGTAATGCCGATGAGATGGAACCGGGTACTTTCAAAGACCGTTTGTTGATGGAAAAACTTCCACACCAACTGATTGAAGGTATGCTGATTGCTGCGTACACGCTTGAAGCAACCCACGGCTATATCTTTATTCGTGGCGAATACATCGAAGCTGCACAGTACTTAAATGAAGCGATTGAGCAAATTCGTGCCAAAGGGTATTTGGGCGAAAACATTTTAGGTACTAACTGGGGCTTTGAACTATACGTGCACACGGGCGCAGGTCGTTATATCTGTGGTGAAGAAACCGCATTGATTAACTCGCTTGAAGGTCGTCGTGCTAACCCACGTACTAAACCACCATTCCCGCAAGTTGCAGGGGCATGGGGTCGTCCAACGATTGTCAACAACGTAGAAACCTATAACAACTTACCTGCAATCATGTTGCGTGGTGCAGAGTGGTATATCGGTTTATCTGCAGGTAAATCGAAAGACCCTGGCACAAAAATTTACGGTGCTTCTGGTAAGGTGAAATTCCCAGGTCTATGGGAGCTTCCATTTGGTACGACTGCACGTGAAGTAATTGAAGACTATGCGGGTGGCATGCGTGATGGCTTGAAGCTAAAAGCATGGTTACCGGGTGGTGCATCTACCGACTTCTTGGCAGCAGAACACATTGACTTGCCTATGGATGCAGAAAGCATCATGAAGGCAGGTTCACGTTTAGGCACGTGTTTGCTTATGGTGGTCGATGAAACCCAATGTATGGTTTCTGCAACCCGTAACTTAGAAGAATTCTTTGCGCGCGAATCATGTGGTTTCTGTACCCCATGTCGTGATGGTTTACCGTGGGCTGTAAAAGCACTCAAAGCAATTGAAAATGGCGAAGGGAAAGAAGAAGACATTCAACATCTTCAAGAACTCACCAAAAAATTGTGGATTGGTAAGACCTTCTGTGCTCACGCACCAGGTGCGATGGAGCCATTAATGGGCGCACTCAAATATTTCCGTGGCGAGTTTGAAGCAAAAGTGGCAAATAGCCGTCCTGCTGCTCAAGCTAGCAACGTAGAACAAGCTTAAGGAATTCGACTATGGCTACAATTCATGTCGATGGAAAATCGTACGAAGTCAATGGCTCGGAAAACTTGCTGCAAGCATGTTTGAGCCTTGGGATCGACATTCCGTACTTTTGTTGGCATCCATCCTTAGGTTCTGTCGGTTCTTGCCGTCAATGTGCCGTGACCCAATATGCGAACCCTGAAGATACTCGTGGTCGCTTGGTGATGTCATGTATGACACCTGCTGCTGACAATACCTATATCTCGATTGAAGACAAGGAAGCAACTGAGTTCCGTGCTTCAATTGTAGAGTTCTTGATGACCAACCACCCACACGACTGTCCAGTCTGTGAAGAAGGTGGTCACTGTCATTTACAAGATATGACTGTAATGACACAGCACGATCGTCGTCGTTACCGCTTTACTAAACGTACTCACTATAACCAAGAGCTTGGTTCGTTCATCGCGCATGAAATGAACCGTTGTATCGCGTGTTATCGTTGCGTGCGTTACTACAAAGACTATGCAGGCGGTACAGACTTTGGTGTCTATGCCAACGCATCACGTGTTTACTTTGGTCGTCCTGAATCGGGTACTTTGGAATCTGAATTCTCAGGTAACTTGACTGAAGTCTGTCCAACAGGTGTATTCACCGACAAAACTCACTCTGCGCGTTATAACCGTAAGTGGGACATGCAGTATGCGCCTAGCGTATGCCAAGGCTGTTCTTCAGGTTGTAACATCTCTCCGGGTGAGCGTTATGGCGAATTGCGTCGTGTAGAAAACCGCTTTAACGGTGAAGTCAACCAATACTTCCTATGCGATAAAGGTCGATTCGGTACAGGTTATGTGAACCGTGAAGATCGTCCACGTCAGCCTCAGTTCCGTAACGGTGCGAGCGTAGAAACCGTTTCTGTAGATGCTGCACTTGATACAATTATTGCCAAAGTTCAAGGCAAAAAAGTTTTGGGTATTGGTTCACCGCGTGCATCGCTTGAATCAAACTTTGCTTTGCGTGAGTTGGTGGGTCAAGACAACTACTCAACAGGTTTATCGCAAAAAGAGCAAAACTTGGTTGAACTTGCAGCTTCAATCATGCAAACCGAAGGGATTTACAACCCGGGTATGCGTGAAATTGAAGACTACGATGCTGTGTTAATTTTGGGTGAAGATTTAACTCAAACTGCACCACGTATGGCGTTGTCTGTTCGTCAAGCGGCGAAAAACAAAGCCAAAGAAATGGCGGCAGAGCGTCGTACGCCAGACTGGTTGGCTGAACCTGTGCAACGTATTGCGCAAGATGCAAAATCACCAATTTACATTTTGGCTGCAACGCAAACTCGTTTAGCTGATGTCGCAACAGGTGAAGTGGTTGCTTCTCCAAATGATATCGCACGTTTAGGTTTTGCCATTGCTGCTGCGGTTGCAGGTGACGTGATCACAGGTTTAGATGACGATGCGAAAGCATTTGCACAAACCATTGCTGACACGTTAAAAGCTGCGAAAAAACCATTGGTGATTTCAGGTACAAGCTTACTAGACGCTGCCATTATGGAAGCGGCTGCACAAGTGGCACAAAACTTGGGTGAAAACGCAGGTTTAAGCTTAACTGTGCCAGAAGTGAACTCAATGGGCTTGGCTATTTTTGGTGGTCAAAGCTTAGAGCAAGCATTTGCGCAAGATTACGATGCTGTGATTGTGGTTGAAAATGACTTATATCGTCGTTTACCTGCAGTACAAGTCGATGCAGCTTTAGCGAAAGCACAAGATGTCATCGTGCTAGATCATGCTGAAACCTCAACTGTGCAAAAAGCCAATATCGTACTTTCTGCAGCAAGCTTCGCGGAAGGTGATGGTACGGTGGTGAGTCAGGAAGGTCGTGCACAACGCTTCTTCCAAGTTTATGACCCAAGCTACTACAAACCTGAATTGGCGATTAAAGAATCTTGGCGCTGGTTACACGCACTTGAAACAGGCTTAAAAGGCAAAGCAATTGCTTGGACTGTTTTAGATGACGTGATTGAATCTGTAGTGAAGAATGTTCCAGCACTTGAAGCAATTCAAGATGTTGCACCAGATGCAGGTTTCCGTGTACATGGCTTAAAAGTTGCGCGTGAACCACGTCGTTACTCAGGTCGTACCGCTATGCGTGCACCGTTATCCATTCACGAACCAAAACAACCTGTCGATGTAGATTCAGCATTAACATTCTCTATGGAAGGTTATGTGGGTAATCAAACGCCAGCGGCACTTGTACCATTTGCTTGGTCTGCAGGTTGGAACTCGCCACAAGCTTGGAACAAATTCCAAGACAACGTGGGTGGTCACTTAAAAGGTGGTGACGCAGGTATTCGTTTATTCGACCGTTTGGCGAAACGTCCTGCACGTAGCTATGTTGCACCTGCACCAGTACTTGCAAATCCAGACAGCTTCCGTTTAATTCCAATGCATCACATTTTTGCATCGGGGGAATTTACGGTGAAAACTCCTGCAATGGAATCACGTATTCCTGAAGCAGTATTTGCTGTAGGTACGCAGGATGCGCAGCGTTTGAATCTACAAGATGGTCAAACAATTACTGTACAAGCAGGCGAAACATCTATCGTGTTGCCAGTGCAAGTGATTGAATATTTACCTACAGGTTATATTGGCTACCCAATTGGTCTTGCACCAACGGTATCTCTTGCAGAGCCTGTTTCAGTCGCGGTAGGAGTGTAATTCATGCAACAAGAATTAATCCGTCAGACGCCGCTGTGGGCTGAGAACTGGCCAATTGCCTATTCAGTCATTCAAGCGATTGTCATCTTACTGGTTGTGGTATTGATTGCTGCACTCATGTCTTTTATTGAGCGTCGTTTACTGGGCTTATGGCAAGACCGTTATGGTCCGAACCGTGTAGGTCCAGGCGGTATGTTCCAGATTGTTGCCGACATGCTGAAAATCATGTTCAAAGAAGACTGGACACCAAAATTTGCCGACAAACTTACGTTCCGTATGGCACCAGCAGTTGCAATGGCAACTGCGGTACTGTCGTTCATGGTTATTCCTGTATCACCTTATTTAGGTGTGGCAGACATGAGCATTGGTCTGTTGTTCTTTATGGCAATGGCAGGTATCGCAGTGTATGCGGTGTTATTCGGTGGTTGGTCATCAAATAACAAATACGCCTTGCTTGGTGGTTTACGTTCAGCCGCGCAAACCATTTCTTATGAAGTGTTCTTGGGTATTTCACTCATGGGTGTGGTTGCAATTGCAGGCTCATTCAACATGCGTGAAATTGTTGAAGCGCAACGTGATGTTTGGTTTGTGATTCCACAATTCTTAGGTTTCTTGATTTTCGTGGTTGCAGGTGTTGCGGTAACTCACCGTCACCCATTTGACCAACCAGAAGCAGAACAAGAATTGGCTGAAGGTTATCACGTCGAATATGGCGGTATGAAGTGGGGGATGTTCTTCGTTGCAGAATATGTCAACGTGGTACTGATCTCTGCGCTTATCGTGACTCTATTCTTCGGTGGATGGCTAGCGCCGTTTAACCTTGAAATTCCATTCATTCCAGCAGCTTTCTGGTTCATTATCAAAACAGCATTCTTTGTGATGATGTTTGTCTTGGCTCGTGGTTCTTTAATGCGTCCGCGTTATGACCAAGTGATGAACTTTGGTTGGAAAATTTGCTTGCCATTGGCGCTTGTTAACCTTTTGGTAACTGGTGCTGTGATTCTTATGAATCATTCGGCCTAAGACAGCAGGGAGAACAATATGTTTAAGTTTCTAGCTGGGTTTGGGTCAATTGTACGTTCACTGTGGATGGTTTTCTCGCACGTGACACGTAAACGTGACACCATTTTGTATCCGGAAGTACCAGCCGAAGAAATTGTACCTCCACGCTTCCGTGGTCGTATTGTGTTAACACGCGATCCAGATGGCGAAGAGCGTTGTGTAGCATGTAACCTCTGTGCAGTTGCTTGTCCAGTAGGTTGTATTTCACTGCAAAAAGCAGAACAGGAAGATGGTCGTTGGTACCCAGAGTTTTTCCGTATCAACTTCTCACGCTGTATTTTCTGCGGTATGTGTGAAGAAGCATGCCCAACGACTGCAATTCAGTTAACACCTGACTTCGAGTTAGGTGAATATGTGCGTCAAGACTTGGTGTATGAGAAAGAACACTTACTCATTTCAGGTCCTGGTAAATATCCTGACTACAACTTCTACCGTGTAACGGGTATGGCTGTTACAGGTAAAGACAAAGGTCAAGCGCAACGTGAAAGCGCACCTATTGATGTACGGAGTCTATTACCATGATGTGGCCGTTTTATTTGATGGCACTCGTGGCCATTGTTTCTACGGTTCGTGTAGTGACTAACGCGAACCCAGTACATGCTTTATTAAGCTTGATCGTGTCATTACTTGCTGTTGCAGGCATGTTCATGATCGTGGGTGCACCATTTGCTGGCGCTTTGGAAATCATTGTTTATGCGGGTGCGATCATGGTCTTGTTCGTATTCGTGGTGATGATGCTCAACCTTGGTCAGCAAACTGTTGAGCAAGAGCGTAAATGGTTGACTTCATCAACTTGGGCATACCCAGCTTTGATGAGCTTCCTAATTGGTTTGGTTTTAGTGTGGTCATTAAGCTCAGACTACACTGCACCAAGCGCGCTTATGGGCACCGAAATGGTGGGTCCAAAAGCAGTGGGTCAAGCACTCTTTACTCAGTACTTATTGTTGGTTGAAGTTGCCGCAATGTTATTACTTGCAGCTTTGGTTGCAGGCTTCCACATCGGTAAACGTGAACCAAGTGCAGAAGAGGAAAAAGAATAATGGGCAACATCCCTTTAGAACATGGTTTGATTGTCGCGACCATTCTTTTTGCACTCGGTTTTTACGGTGTGATGGTGCGACGCAACCTACTATTTATTTTAATGGGCCTTGAAATCATGATGAACGCTGCGGCATTGGCGTTTGTCTTGGCTGGTAGTGCATGGGTACAACCAGATGGTCAGATCATGTTTATCCTGATCTTGACACTTGCTGCGGCAGAGGCGTGTATCGGTCTTGCGATCGTCCTTCAGTTCTATCATCGCTTCCATCATTTGGATGTGGATGCTGCTAGTGAGATGCGCGGATGAGTTATTTATATCTAACAGTATTGTTTCCGCTCATTGGTTTTATCCTTTTAGCGGCAGGGCGTAACAACTTACCTGAAAAAGTTGCTGCGATTATTGGCGTAGGTTCAGTGGGTCTGTCTGCATTATTTGCGCTAATTGCAGGCATGGACTTTGTGAACAACGGTTCGGTTGCAACGACTCAACATTTATGGACTTGGTTCAATGTGGGTGGTTTTGCACCTGCGTTTAGCTTGCACTTAGACGGTTTATCTTTGCTCATGCTGGGCATGATTACAGGCGTGGGTTTCTTAATTCACATCTTTGCATCATGGTATATGCGTGGTGAAGAAGACTTTGCACGTTTCTTCTCTTACTTCAACTTGTTCGTTGCGAGCATGTTGTTGTTGGTACTTGGCGATAACTTGGCGTTATTGTTCCTAGGTTGGGAAGGTGTAGGTTTGTGCTCTTACTTGCTGATTGGTTATTACTACCAAAACCCTGCAAACGGTTTTGCAGCAATCAAAGCATTTACCGTAACACGTGTGGGTGACGTTTTCCTACTGATCGCGTTGTTCTTGTTGTATCAACAATTTGGTACGTTGAACACACAATACATCGTAGAAAATGCAGCCAATGTAATGACTCAAAGCTCGTCGATCACCATTTGGACAGCGTTAATGTTGTTCTTGGGTGCTGCGGGTAAATCTGCACAAATTCCGTTGCAAACTTGGTTAGCCGATGCGATGGCAGGTCCTACACCTGTATCTGCATTAATCCACGCTGCAACCATGGTAACTGCGGGTGTTTACTTATGCTGCCGTATGTTCAGCGTATTTGAACTTGCACCTGAAGTGATGTTATTCATTTCAATTACAGGTGCTGTGACCTTGCTAGTTGCTGGTTTTGCAGCATTGGTTCAAACCGACATCAAACGTATTTTGGCTTACTCAACTATGAGTCAGCTGGGTTATATGTTTATGGCAGTTGGTGCAGAAGCATACCAAGCGGGTCTATTCCACATGTTAACTCACGCATTCTTCAAGGCATTATTATTCTTGTCTTCTGGTGCGGTGATTTTGGCTTACCATCACGAACAAAACATTTTCAAAATGGGTGGCTTGTTCTACAAGAACAAATTCCTGTTTGCATGTTTCGCGATTGGTGGCGGTGCATTGGCAGCGATTCCATTCTTGACCATTGGTTTCTTCTCAAAAGACGCTATTTTGGCAGCAGTTTGGACGCAAAGTCATATCGCAGGTATTCCGCTATATAACACCTTATATTGGGTGGGTGTAGCAGGTGCATTCTTAACGTCAATTTATACATTCCGCTTAATTTGGGTTGTATTCTTTGGTAAAGAAAACACACCGTATCACGCGATCAAAGGCGCAACTTACTGGTTCCCATTGGCAGTGCTTGCAGCACTTTCAACTGGTTTAGCGATTGTATTAAAAGCGCCAGTGATGAGCATTCTTGATGCTGCAAAAATCCCAGCATTTGTGATTCCTGAAGCATTAGAAGCAGGTGCACATGGTGCAGAGTATGTTGCAATTGGCGTGGCTTTGGCTGGTTTAGCTGTAGGCGTGGTGTTATTTGCCTTTGCTTACAACGCTGTAAAAGGTTTCGCGCAAACTTCATTGGGTGCGGGTCTTGCCAATATTTGCCGTAATGCACTTGGTTTCGATGCGTTGTATGACATCGTATTTGTAAAACCATACTTGCTGATTGCCAAACTATTAGGTCGTGATCCAGTGGATGGTATGTGGTTAGTACTGCCTGCACTGGTGAAAGGTGGTCATAGCTTTACAAGTTCACGTCAAACTGGTTCATTACGTGAGTACGCATCGAGTATGGCACTTGGTGTGGTGGTCTTACTAATGATCTTGATCGTGATTCAGGTCGTGGGGAAATAAGATGGATACTCCAAACAATTTAATTCTACCCGCGCTGATCCTTGTTCCGTTCATTGCAGGTTTTATTTGCTGGTTGGTCGATAAACTCGACGATAAATTACCGCGTTACATTGCTTTAGTGGGCATGCTCGTTACTTTGGGCTTAACTGTCGCATTGTGGCAAGGTGCTAGCTATAACTATGAATTAGGCGCTCAAGTTCCAACTTGGTCGGCTGAATTTATGCTGCCTTGGATTCAAACCCTAGGCATCAACATTCACTTAGCGGTGGATGGCTTATCTTTACTCATGGTGGGTTTAACTGCATTACTGGGTATTTTAGCGGTAGGCTGTTCATTTGGTGAGATTCAAAAGAACGTCGGTTTCTTCCACCTTAACCTTTTATGGTCTTTGGGTGGGGTAATTGGCGTATTCCTTGCGATTGACTTGTTCCTGTTCTTCTTCTTCTGGGAGATGATGCTTGTACCAATCTACTTCCTGATTGCGTTATGGGGTCATAAAGGTTCAAATGGTCGTTCACGTGTTTACGCTGCAACCAAATTCTTTATCTACACGCAAGTTGCTGGTTTAATCATGTTGATTGGTATCTTAGGTCTAGTGATCTATGGATACATGATGTCAGGTACTATTTCATTCAACTACAACTATTTATTGGCTGTAGCGAATACACTTGACGCACAATTACCAGCAGTCGCTTATGCCTTCATGATCTGTTTATTCATCGGTTTTGCGGTAAAACTTCCAGTTTTCCCATTACACGGTTGGTTACCAGATGCACACGCACAAGCGCCTACAGCGGGTTCTGTCGACCTTGCAGGTATTTTGATTAAAACTGCGGCATACGGTTTATTACGTTTCGTGATTCCATTCTTCCCAGCGGCTTCTGCTCAGTTTGCAGACATCGCCATTATTTTGGGTTTAATTGGTGTGTTCTACGGCGCGTGGTGTGCTTTCCAGCAAACCGATATGAAGCGTTTACTTGCCTATACCTCAATTTCGCACATGGGCTTCGTATTACTTGCAATTTATGCAGGTAATATCCTGACTTACCAAGGCTTAATGATCATGATGTTGGCACATGGCTTGTCATCTGCTGCATTGTTCATTATGTGTGGTCAAATTTACGAGCGCGTACATACACGTGACATGCGTTTAATGGGCGGTATTCGTGGTCAATTCCAATACCTTTCATTCTTCCTCATGTTCTTTGTGGCTGCGTTAGTCGGTATTCCTGGTTTAGGTAACTTTATTGGTGAATTCCTGATTTTGATGGGTTCATTTGAACAGTTCCCAGCCTTCACAATTATTGCGGCAATCAGCTTAGTTTTTGCAGGTGTTTACGGTTTAATCCTGATTCACAAAGCTTTGTTTGGTGTACCAAATGAAGAGCAAAAACAGCACTATGCAAATCCGTTAAAAGATTTAAATGCACGTGAAGTTGTGATTCTTTCAATTTGTGCGCTGGGTCTAGTATGGCTTGGTCTGTATCCACAAACCTTCCTTGATATTTCAAATTCAAGTATGGCGTGGTTAGCAAATAGCTACATCCCAGTTCAAGAAGTAGTTGAAGTTACGCAAGAAGTAACAGCTCAACTCGAAAATGTGGAGATCCAATAAGCCATGAACTTCACAATGTCATTTTCTGAGCTTATGCCTTTAGCTCCTGTGATGATCGTGGCTTTAACTGCGATTATCGTGATGATCCTTACTGCAATTAAGCGTAACCATAACTTAATTGCTACAGCATCAGTGGTGGGCTTGAACCTCGCTGCGGCTTACCTTTTACTCATGATGTTTGGTGGGAACTTTGCTCCTGCCAGCGTGATGGGCATGTTTATGATTGATCCGTTCACCTTGTTATATCAACTGGTGATTCTGATCGCAGCATTGGCATGTTCTACTTTGTCTCATGCTTATATTGAGACCTATAAAGACAACCGCGAAGAACTTTACATCTTGATGTTATGTTCTGTAGCGGGTGCTATGTTGATGGTATCAAGTTCGCACTATGCATCGTTCTTCATTAGCCTTGAGTTAATGTCAATTCCTGTTTATGGCTTATTGGCATATACCCACCAGCGTTCTAAATCTTTAGAAGCGGGTGTGAAGTACTTAGTATTGTCTGCAACTGCATCAGCAATGTTGCTTATGGGTATGGCGTACATTTATGCGTACACAGGTTCATTGTCGTTCTATGACTCTGTTCAAGCATTAATGCAAAACATCCAGCAACCTTTGGTAATTTTAGGTTTAGGCTTAATTGTCTTTGCTGTGGCATTTAAACTGTCTTTGGCGCCATTCCACAAATGGACACCAGACGTTTATGACGGTGCGCCTGCACCAATCGCAACCTTCCTTGCGACTGCAGCGAAAGTAGCAACCATTGGTTTGTTCGTGCGTTACATTTTGGGTTCAGGGGCAATCCTGATCGACTCGATTGTAACTATCATGACCATTATTGCCGTGCTTTCAATTTTGGTGGGTAACTTCCTTGCTGTACGTCAAGTGAACTTGAAACGTATTTTGGCTTACTCATCAATTGCACACTTTGGTTATTTGTTGATTGGTTTGATCAGCATGACTTATGCAAGCTTGGGTAATGTCAGCGTTTATGTGATTACCTATGTCTTGACGACTATTGGCGCGTTTGGTGCAGTGGCATTAATGTCTAGCCCATACAACAACGTAGCAGAAGCTGAAAGTTTGGCTGACTACCGTGGTTTGTTCTGGCGTCGTCCAGTATTGACTGCTGTATTAACCGTGATGATGCTTTCTCTTGCAGGTATTCCATTAACTGCAGGCTTCATTGGTAAGTTCTTGGTGGTGATGGCTGCGGTAACGACTCAGCACTGGTTCTTAGCTGCGATGATCATCGTGGGTTCAGGTATTGGTTTGTACTACTACTTGCGCGTTATGGTGGTGATGTATATGACACCGCCAGACGAACCAAAAATGGATGCTGTCGATCATTGGGGTCAAAAAGTGGGCGGTATTATGGTATTGGCTGCAGCTTTAGCGGTATTGGTGATTGGTGTTTATCCAGACCCAATTATCAAAATTGCACTTGAAGCTGAAATTTTGTCACCAATCCATTTCATGCTGTCACAGCAATAATTTGAAAGAAGTTTAACTTTCAGTCAAAAAGCCTTCATAAATTGAGGGCTTTTTGGTTTATATACACAATAAAAACAGCATATAATAAAAGGATATTTGCTTTTCTTTCCTTTTAGGTGTTCTCCCGTGGCTATTCATGAAATCCGACATCCGCTTATTCGTCATAAATTAGGGCTATTACGTCGTGCTGATATCAGCACCAAAAACTTCCGTGAATTGGCACAAGAAGTCACCATGTTGCTGACTTATGAAGCGACCAAAGATTTGCCTATGGTCGAGCACGAAATTGCGGGTTGGAATGGTGCAGTCACTGTAGACCGTATTGCGGGTAAAAAAATTACGGTTGTGCCTATTTTACGTGCAGGTATTGGCATGTTAGATGGTTTCTTAAACTTGATTCCAAGTGCCAAAGTGTCTGTACTTGGCTTGGAACGTGATGAAGAAACTTTAGAAGCGCGTACGTACTACAAAAAATTAGTACCAGATGTACAAAACCGTATTGCGATGATTATTGACCCTATGCTTGCCACAGGTTCATCTTTAGTGGCAGCGATTGATTTGCTCAAAGCCAGTGGTTGTAAAGACATTCGTGTGATGGTTTTGGTTGCAGCGCCAGAAGGCATTCAACGTGTAGAAGCCGCGCATCCAGATGTGGTGATCTTTACTGCATCGGTAGATGAAGGTTTAAACCAAGATGGTTATATTGTGCCTGGCTTGGGTGATGCAGGCGATAAAATTTTTGGTTCAGTGCAAAAAGATTAAGCCGAATGTCGGTGAAAAAGAGGCATTAACTGCCTCTTTTTTATATACTCATATAAAGTGCAGCTCGTAAAAGGTTAAGCCATGAAATCTGAACAATATCAAGGGAAAATCAAACAATATAATGCCGAAAAAGGCTATGGATTTATTGCCGCACCTGAAGGTGAAGTGTTTTTCCATATCTCGGATTTTCCTGCGGCTGAAGGCGAGCCAAAGCGCAATGATCGGGTTAAATTTAATGTGGTTCAAAATGGTGATCGTTATAAAGCCATTAATATTGAACCTGTAGAAGATAAATCCAAAAAAGCGAAAAAGGCCAAAGCGGTTGCTGCAAATACCTCGATTACGTCTGCATTGTTATCAAACTTAAAGCGTTAGTTTTAAATGTTTTCATGCACAGAAAAGAGGCATTCTCGCCTCTTTTTTTGTACAATAATCAAAAATTAACGTGAAAAGAGTAATTTATGTTTTTAGAAGGGAAAATAAAAACTTATAACGAAGAACGAGGCTTTGGTTTTATTCAAATAGAAGGAGAGCCTAAAGATTTATTTTTTCATATTAAAGATTTTCCCAATAAAAATATTCCACTAAAAGTGGGAGAAAATCTAAAATTTCGTAAAGTAGAAGAAAATGGCAAGTTCAAAGCAGATAATATTGTCCGTCTAGATATTAAGGTTGCAGTCGAAAGGCATACACCTCAATCAAGGGCAATTCATACGACAAAGCAGAATCATAAAAGACAGCAGAAGTCTGAAAATAACTCATCCAATTTTGTTACTTATATTGGTATATTGATTATATTCGGCTTGGCTTATGCAGTATTTAATAAGTACCAAGCTTGGCAAAATAGTCAGCCTGAAGCTTTATCAGTACAAAAAGTAGTAGAAGTTCCTGTTGTTGAACAGAACTTTACTTGTGATGGGCGTGAGCACTGTAGTCAAATGACGTCTTACGAAGAAGCATTATTCTTTATACGAAATTGTCCAAATACTAAAATGGACGGTGATGGTGACGGCATACCGTGTGAGAGTCAGTTTAATCGCTAAAAAAAGAGTACCATCATCGGTACTCTTTTATAAACTATTTCGCGTCGCAAAACTTCATAAATGCCTTTAAGCCAGGCCCTTGGTATTTCTGACGATGCACCAACATGAATAACGGGCGCGTCAGTTGCCAGAAAGGTGTATCCAAAATTACCAATTGACCTTTTTCTAGTAAAGGTTCAATCGCCAATCGTGAAATACACGACATACCAATTCCACCTGCGACAATTTTTAAAATCGCTTCGTTATGACCCAAAGTTAAACGAATATTGGCATCAGGCAGGTCTTTTAAAATTGCATTGTCAAACACTTCACGGGTACCTGAACCTTCTTCACGTAAAATCCACTCGGCGTCTTCAAAATCTGCGATACTTAAAGCACGGTTTAACTGCGCTAAAGGATGACTTGGTGCACAGCACACTGCAAGCTCATCATCACGCCAATGAATACATTGGAGTTGTGGCAAGTGACAAGAGCCTTCTATCAGGGCTAAATCTAGCTGAAACTGATTTACAGCTTCAATCATTTGGCGGGTATTGCCCACTTGTAATTGTAAATGCGCCTGTGGCTGAATTTGCAAAAAGTCTGCCATTAAATCAGGCATCAAATAGTCACTGATGGTGAGGGTTGCACCTAAACGCAAATCGATGCTTTGTAGTTCGCCTTTAGCAGCTTGCTCAAATGCTTCACAACGCCCCAAAATTTCTAAGGCTTGTGGCAATAAAAAACGACCTAAATCGTTCAGCTGTAGGCGCTTACCCAAACGGTCAAACAGTGGAGCACCCAAGCCATCTTCCAAATCTGCTAAGGCCATGCTTGCAGCACTTTGGGTGAGTTTAACGGCATCACTGGCTTTGGTTACTGTCCCTTCTTGGGCAACTGCTACAAAAACCGCCAACTGGCGTAAAGTCATGCGCATGAATCAAGCCTTAACATTTAAAAAATATTCATAAATTACCCCGACATGCTAACATGAGCACAGTCTTTCATGCCACGCTCAAATCATGTCAATTGAAAAATTTACTTTAGAAAAAGTGCTTTCGGTTCATCGTTGGACCAACACCTTGTTTAGCTTCACCATGACCCGTCCTGCGCATTTTAAATTTACCGCAGGACAGTTTGCACGTATCGGGTTAAAAGTGGGCGATGAATTGGTGGTACGTGCTTATTCGGTGGTGTCATCACCCTTTGATGAAACATTGGAGTTTTTCTCAATTGTCGTGCCAGATGGTGCGTTTACTTCTAACTTGCAGCACCTTCAAGTGGGCGATGAGCTGTACTTGGAAAAAATTCCGTATGGTTTTTTGACTTTGGCGCGTTATCAATTGCCTGCGCCACACGATTTATGGTTACTGGCCACAGGTACAGGTCTTGCACCGTTTTTATCCATGCTGCAAGATTTTGAAACATGGACAAAATATCAACATATTTATTTGGTTTATAGCGTGCGTACCGAAGCTGAATTGGCTTATGTCGATAAAATTCACGAGATTGCCGAAACTTTTGGCGAAGGGCATACAGGCTTTAAATTTATCCCAATTATCACTCGCGACCCTCAAGCTGATTTGCATGATCGTTTGCCTGTATTAATTGAAAATGGTGAACTCGAACATGCTGCGGGTAGTGTACTCAACCCTGAAACCAGCCATGTGATGTTATGCGGTAACCCTGCCATGGTGGATGACACCAAAGAAGCCTTAAAAGCGCGTGGTTTAAGCATGAACCGCCGCGGGGAAGGTAATATTGCAGTTGAAAATTATTGGTGAGGATGTGATACAACTATTCAAATATCAACTGTTCAAATATATAGCCAGCGCAGGGCTGATGTTTATAGTCGCACAAACCGTACAGGCTGAAACGGTGGAAACTCAGGTTGCTGTGCAAGATCACGTACTCATTTATGATGGGCCACTTAGCCCTGAAGCCAACGCACGTGCAGCGGAATTACTTAAACAGTCAGATAAAATTGATACCTTAAAAATCAACAGTCGGGGTGGCGAGATCGGCTTAGGTATTGATTTGGGCAATTTGGTCTTTGACCATCAACTTAATGTAGAAGTTGCGCAGTATTGCTTTTCTTCTTGTGCCAATTATGTGTTTCCTGCGGGCAAAGTAAAATATTTAAACTTGCGTAGTCAGTTGGGTTGGCATGGTGGCAGTTTGCAAAAAATGCAATTTGAAAGTGCCGAAATGGAACAAATGTATAATGAATATATTGGCCCAATCCGTGCAAAGGAAACCGCTTTTTTTCAGAAAATTAAAGTTCAGCAAAGCTCAACCATTGCAGGGCAGACTCCTGAATATGAAAAATATCAAGCGCTATACATCTAAGAAAATGCGAAGTTTTGGCATAGATCAGGTGCGTTTTAAGCAGGTTTTGTGGCTGCCTAAATCGAGTTTTGAAAATAAATGTATTTTCACAATTCGCTAAAAATTGGTTGTTGAGGTGATCTTCACCATTCATATAAAAACCTCATCTACAACGCTGCAGATGAGGTTTTTGCTTGGTGCGATTCAATTTTGAAAGCAACTTTTGAACGCAATGCTTGAAAGTGACTCTTCAAAGAAATTAGTGCACAAACATATCCATATATTCGCGGATTTCCTGAATCGCGCTATTGACATCGCTACTTAGCCAAGTCGGTTCAAAAAAACCTGCATAATGCTCTAAGCGCTCTTGAGGAACCACCAAACGCACAGGACATTCTTCTTCAAGTAAGCGCCACGGTAAAATTGGCACTTCATTATCCAGAAATGCAGCAATGTTGCGAATATCAATGATCATGGCATTCACACAATCTGGAAATGGCATGACCGAAAATTCTTCGGTACGACGACGGAAATATTCCAAATCGCCCCATTTGAGCAGATAGCTGGGCTTGCTAAATTCAATAATACCAATGAGATGCCCATCACGGGTATAGTGCAAGGCACATTGATGAGTGACGTCAGTGTCAAGATCAAGCGATACACTTTGTTGACGATACGCCATAAAGTTCAAAGTACACAAAAAACGGTACGTGATTATAGCGCATTTCCCCGTGAGAGGCAGCTTTGTCGATATTGGGCAACATAGGTGGTACTTGAGGTATATTACATCTTTTCACCATCTTGCTATGTATTGTCACACAATAAGCGTGAGGAGCTTGTTAGTATGAAAATTCATCAGATAAATACATAAGTGAGGGGAACATGCCGCATGATTTCAATAAACCACCTCATGTAAACTCAGCTGAAGACATTAAGCGAAAAAAACGTATTCCAGTCTATATGCTTCTACTGGTGGGAATCTTTTTATTGGCATTGCTGATTTACATGATGGCGGATCGCAATCCGAGTCCGAGCGAAGCACCTCCTGGACATCCTAATCCAACCGTACAACAAGCAACGCCAAATAGCACGACAACGGGCACAGCTGGAGATGAAGCACGTGCAGAGGACAGCAATACTGCAACAGCAACAGATCGGTAGTTTAGCCTAAGCGTCAAAAAATCGTATTTACAAATTCAGCCTTGCCTAGATGCAGGGCTTTTTTGTGGATTTTCGCAAGGTTTATTATCCCTCCTTTGTAGAATTGTTGCGATTCTGCATCCCAAGGTTGAATAAAAAATATGCAAATTCTATGGTGGGTAGAGCTTTACTCAATAATTTGAATCGATAAAAAGCAGTTTTGCGCTGTGGTGCAAACCTAAAAATGAAGCTAATCACCATGAGGATTAAACAAGATGAATGATTATTTTAATGGGAACCTACATGGCAGAGGTTTTGATGCCATGTATTATTGGGAGCAATTTCAACCCATTTTTGCTGCAGTCGCAATTTTACTTGTCGGGTGGGTGATTGCATTATTGGTCGCGGGTGGAATTAAAAAGGTTCTACAAAAATTAGGCACCGATCAAAAATTATCAAATGCAACGGGGCATCGTTCAAATATTGAAGTGATTGTGTCACGGGTCGTGTTTTGGGTAATTTTAATTATTGCAGTCATTGGTGCGTTGAACGTGTTGAATCTGACCAGTGTCAGTGGGCCATTCAGTAATATGATTCAGCAGTTCTTATTGTTTATTCCTTCTTTACTGGCTGCTGTTGCTGTTGGTTTTATTGGTTGGATTTTGGCAAATCTGGTTAAAGTGGGGATGCAAAAACTGTTGGCACGTACTCAGTTGGATGAAAAACTCAGTGCCGATGTCGGTGTGAGTGGTTTAAGTCAAAATATCAGTGAAATTGTTTATTGGCTGATTTTATTGCTGTTCTTGCCAATTGTGCTGTCAATTTTAGGCTTAAACGGTCTGTTGTTCCCTGTGCAAAACATGGTGAATGAAGTTGTGCTGTATTTACCGAACATCTTCATTGCAGGCGTGATTGTTTTTGTAGGATACATTCTGGCAAAAATTGTTCGTGGCATTGTCGAAGGTTTATTGGGTAGCTTGAATATTCAACAGCATGCTGAAAAAGTTGGCATCTTCAAAAATTCAAATTTACCTAAATTACTCGGTTCGTTTGTTTTCGCCTTGGTGATCATCACAGCCTTGATTATTGGTTTTGAGGCACTTGGCATTGAAGCCATTTCACAGCCTGCGACTGCCATGCTGTATGAAATTATGAATGCGATCCCGCATATTATTGCGGCAGGTCTGATTCTTATTTTGGCTTATGTGGTGTCGCGTTTTGTAGCCAATATTGTGGTGGAAGTGGTTGCAGGCACAGGAGTCGATGGTATTCCTGCCAAACTCGACTTACAGCGCTTTTTAGGTACAACTAAAATTTCATGTGTGGTTGGTTATCTGATCGTATTCTTTACCATGCTATTTGCGGTATCTGAAGCGGCGAACCGTTTGGGCTTTGATCAAGTCAGCGGCTTGATTGCCATGTTTATCCAGTTTGGTGCAGATATTCTGTTGGGTGCTGTCATTTTGGTGGTGGGTTTCTGGCTAGCGAATTTGGTCGCCAAAGTGGTACAGCGCGGTGAATATAACAGCTCGCGTTGGTTGGCAAACTTAGTCCGTATTTTAATTATGGGCTTGGTGGTAGCCATGGGCTTACGCGCGATGGGTATTGCAGACTCTATTGTGAACTTGGCCTTTGGTTTAACTCTTGGTTCTGTTGCAGTGGCTTTCGCACTTGCCTTTGGTTTAGGTGGTCGTCAACCTGCAGAACGTGTGTTAACTGATTTGATTGATAAAGCCAAACGTGAGGCGAATCAACCGAATCCGTTGCACAAAACAGAAACGGCAACGTCAGCATCAAATGTGATGACACCTATTGTATCTGAGCAGCCACAAGCGTCTGTAAGTGATGTGACTACAACACCTGAAGCGGCAACTGATCATGCTGTGCCAGATACGTTAAAGGTTGATCCTGAACATCCACCAGTCAATAACCCATTTGGTTCGACAGGTGAGGCTGAACCAGATGTTGATGAACATCCAAAAAATGACCCGAAATAACCTGTTCAAATTTTGATTTGAATCGCTAAGATGATCGACCAATCACCGTATTGGTCGATTTCTTTTCGGCGTTCAAAAAAAAGAGGAAACGATAATGTCCAAATCAGCACCCAATAAGTTTTTTGCCCCAATCGTGATTGCTGGTATCACTATCGGTTTTTTTGTAGCAGCTTATAAATTTGTTTTTGCCAAACCAGAAGTAGCCACAAAACCAACTGAAAATGTTGAGAAAAATCACCCAAAGGAGGATAGACCAAGCTCTTAAATTATGTTAAAAATTAATCAACTTTGGCAGGAATGAGCCAAAGACTGATTTGGATAAATCAGATCAATAACTTGGAAAGCTTGATGAGGGTTTAAGGGAAAAATAAAAAACTTGGGTTTTAACCAAGCTGAAATATTTGAGTCTTAAAATTCGCGCAAGGATGACAATAATGAGAGAAATCAATATGCTAAACAAATTACGTATCAGTTTAAAAGTTCAAGTGGCAAATTCGTTACCTATGCATCAACAAAATGCTGTGCTTAAAATGCAGCAAACTGAATCACGTTTGGCAAATACGCCAAAATTGGTATTATTTCGTACCGATTATTTAGAATAAAATAACAGGATTCACGTATTGCTAAGTCTTTATAGTACGTGACGGTGTTAAAGAAAAAGCCAGTTTAGAAAAAACTGGCTTTTGTCATTTTGCAATTTGATCGGCAAGATCAATATTATTCTGTTTAGACTAGAATCATTTTTATCACATTCATTTGTTTGCATGTTTCATCTAAAAGCAAACTTAAACATACTCCGATGCTGCATGTGCAGATGACCACGCCCATTGGAAATTATAGCCGCCCAAATGTCCCGTTACATCTAAAACTTCCCCAACAAAATACAAGCCTTTTTGTTTTTTACTTTCCATGGTTTTAGAGGAAACTTCTTGAGTATCGACTCCGCCTAAAGTGACTTCGGCAGTACGATAACCTTCTGTGCCCGATGGTTTGACTTCAAAGGCATTTAAACGTGCTGCAGTCTGTTCTAGTTTTTCATCACTGATATTGCCAATTGCCGTTTCAGAGAGCGTAGGCCAAATCAGTTGTTGTAATTCAGCTACCACACTTTTTGGCAAATGTTCGCTGAGTAAGGTACGCAGTAAAACTTTAGGACTGCTTTGCTTTTTGTTTTTAAAAAAGTCATAGAGTTCTAAGTATGGCAAAAAGTTAATTTTAAAACTTTGTCCGACATCCCAGTAATTAGAAAGCTGTAAGGCACTTGGCCCACTCAAACCACGGTGGGTGAATAGCAATGCTTCTGTAAAACTATTTAATGAATTTGATAAAGTCGCATCCACCGCATTGCCGCTTAGACGTGTGGTGACTTCTTTAAAGCTGTCTGAGAAGGTAAAAGGCACTAAACCTGCGCGGGTCGGGTAAACACGATGACCGAACTGTTTGGCAATTTCATAGCCAATTCCAGAGCCACCTAAAGTTGGAATAGATAAACCACCTGTGGCTACGACCACAGTGCTTGCTTGGAAATACCCCAAAGTCGTTGCAATTTGAAAACCTTGATCATCTAGGGCATTCACAGCTTTGACTTCACAATTGGTTTGAATATCGACCAGATTGGTTTTTTCACATTCGGCCAAGAGCATGGCTAAAATTTCTTTAGCGCCGTTTAAAGTGAATAATTGTCCGTGTTTACGTTCTTCATATTCAATGCCATATTCGCAGACTAAATCAATAAAATCCCAGTTGGTATAACGGGTGAGAGCAGAAATGACAAAATGTGGATTATGTGAAATATAATGGTTTGGTTCGACTTCTAAGTTGGTGAAATTACATTTACCACCACCAGACATTAGAATTTTTTTGCCCACTTTATTGGCCTTTTCCAGTACCACAACCGAACGCCCACGTTTGCCTGCTTCAGCAGCCAACATCAAGCCTGATGCACCTGCACCTAAAACAACAACATCAACCTGATGAACCATGAGTATTACTCGGTAGACGAAAAGCGAGTAATTATAAAAGATTTGTGGGGGTTTTAATATACTTTAAGCTTTCCTTGCAACCCACCTGTATGAATGGCCAGGATTCGAGTGTGGGCAGGGAAATGATTGTGCTGGATTAAATCAAGAAGTCCCATCATCATTTTACCTGTATAAATGTGTTCGAGTGGAATTTGATATTTTTGCTCAAAATTTTGAATAAATTTCAATAATTCAGGTGTAGTTTTGGCATAGCCGCCACCACAATAGGCATCGGTTAAAGACCAATTGCTTTTATCGGTCCATTGTTGAATGTCCTGTTTGAGAAAATCACCTTTCAAGGCTGAAAACCCTAAAACTTGCTGTTGTTCCGAGCTACTTTCAATGATGCCCACAATTGTTCCACCAGTACCCACAGCACAACAAATTACGTCATAATTTTCTAAATCATCAGGGGAGAGGATTTCCTGTGTCCCTTGAATGGCAAGGGAATTGCTTCCACCCTCTGGAATAATAAAGGCTTGAGGATATTGCTGTTGAAGTTGTTGTAAATATTCCACTTCATGGCGCAGACGATATTCGGCTCGGCTGACAAAATGCAGTTGCATGCCAAAATCTTGCGCTGTTTGTAGGGTAGGATTTAAGTCTTGGGTCGCAAGTTCTTGACCACGAATGATGCCAATACTTTGAAAGCCAAAGCGTTGAGCTGCATAAGCCGTTGCTGCAATATGATTGGAAAATGCACCGCCAAAAGTGAGGACTTGAGAAAAACCTTGCTGTTGTGCTGCCAAGAGGTTGTATTTGAGTTTAAAAAACTTGTTGCCCGAAATCTGGGGATGAATCTGATCAAGGCGTTTGATGGTCAGTTGAACAGGCTGGGGAAGTTCTAATGTTTGATAAGGGGTAGGAAAAGCAATGTGATCAAACATTTTTTGCGAACGAGAAATGAATTTGACCACATTGTAAATGTATTTGATTGAGAATGTCAGTGTTGGTTTATGAGTCGGTATCCACCGACGTGATCACCGACATACCAGGGCGTAGATTTTCGATCCCTTTTTGATTCGGATCAATGGTGATACGTACCGCTATACGTTGAACGACTTTGGTAAAATTTCCTGTGGGATTGTCAGGTTTAAGTACACTGAACTCTGAACCCGCAGCGGGGGGAAATCTGTTCCACATGGCCTGGCTCATTGAGCAATGTTCAAACAATAGGTATCGCTATTCCACGATAGACGATGGCTAACATCAAGATATTGATATCTCGTTTTCCCCATTTCCAGTTGGTTCTATCCAAAGTTAATTGGACTTTATCGAATAAAAATATATTGAAAATTAACTGAGAAATTTGACGATAATCGAAATACTGATCTGCAAAGAAGCGTTGTATACGTCGATAAAAATGATTGTGGTAAGCACGTGATGGGTAAGGCTTTAGATGCAGAAGAAAGATTACATGTCTGTTTTACAATTAATGCCAGCATAATCAGTGTAAAACATTTTACATGTGACTTACTCCACTTTAGATATTTGTTTAAGAAGAGATGTAACTCATTGAAATGTGTCATCATATTCATCGTCAGAAAACAAGTATTATGCCATTATTTCAATGAGTTATCTTTTTTGTCGTGTACAAAGATCGTTTTATCAAAGTAAGTTGAATAACCATAGGGTAGCAATTTACCCTATGGCTTTTTAAAATTTAATGAAAAACTGCTTCCAAAGCATTTAAGCCAACTTTAGGATCGAGTAAACCATTGTAAATCTCTGGAATTTCACGTTCGACACCTAAGAGCTGATAAATGGCAATCATGGCACAACGTACGGAATATTCCACAGTGAAAACCACATCATCTTCAAGCTCTACGAATTGACCTAAGAAAGCAAAGTTGACCGCATTTTCTGGAATGACCCATGGACGATCACCTGCTTTACGACATGCAAATAGGGCAGAAGCATAAGGCATCATTACTGTGGTAATGTCGGTATGTGCCAACACATGATCCAAAATGTCATCGAAACCAAGTTGATGAATCAACTCAATTAAAATCTCTTGACCCGTCGCTTCACTCATCGGTTTTTTAATGTAATCGCCGATATGGTCAATTTCAAAACCATAACCCCATAAGGTGAATTTACCTTCTGGTAAGTCAGCAAAATGCGGTTGAGCTGGAACGACCACAGATAGATGCCAACCAGATTCAAACCAAGTCATGAGTGCACCTGTACCCGGTTCATTTCCTGTGTAATCAATAATCCGTTTTAGCAGCACATCATCATGCATGGTGAGCGTAAAGGATTTCCATTTATGCTCATCAATGTTGCCATAGAAGGTCATTGGACGACCAAAATCAGGAGCTTTTTGAGCCAATGTTTCCCACAAACGCCAGCCATGATCTTGTCGATCACGAATTAGCTCAGGAACATCGAATTTATCGCCATAACGTGAATCAGCAGTAATCGAACCTAAAGTAAAGAGCGCAAGATCATGCTCACCCAGTTGAATTTGTTCAGTGCCTTCTGGAATGTTGACATAAAGTTGGGTTGCCTTACGTTCCTTCGTTTGGGCATCTTCGACAAAGTCTGCATCTGTGACATAACTACCGAAACGAACATCAACGCCTTGTTCCACCAACCAGCGTTGTAGAGGATGAATCATTGAATCATATTGATTGTATTTAGTTCGTTTCACACCTGCTAAGGTATGGATGCGTGGTAATTCTTGAATGAAACGTAGAAAATAACGGCGTAATTCCGCTGCGCTATGCCATTTTTGAAAGGCAAACGTGGTTCGCCACATCCGCCAAAAATTACTTTGGAAAAATGCATCATCAAAAAATTCATCAATACGGCGACTACCGATACGATCTTCTTTTAATGCCAGTAGACGTAACATTTGAGCACGGTTGAGCGTTGATAACCCCAATTTTTGAGCTTCTGCAATAATATGATTTGAGTCGATCAAACGTGCTTGAGCATTGGTTTTAACTTGTTCGTTAAATTCACGACATTCTTCACGAACAGAAATGTCTGGATTTTCTAAAGATGGGATGCTTGAAAATAAATCCCAAGTACACAAATAAGTCTCATCAGTTAGCATACGTCCACCACGTGTGACCCATGCTTGGTTCGGATTAAGCGGATTATGTCCACCATCCATCGAACCACCAGAAACATTCAATTCTTCTAAAATATGGATATGTTCAGCTGGCACTTTAGCATCACGAATCGCAAAAGCAGCAGCAGCCATACCAGCTATGCCTCCACCTACAATCCAAAGATGTGATTTAGAGCGGTCTAATGTTTTCAGTCTTTTATTTTGCATCTGATGTGCCTCGTTTGTAGTTCTAAAGAAAATTAAAGCCGTAATTTTATTATGGGATTATATGTTTTAAAAATATATGAAAGTTCTGCTAAAAATCGATGATAAATTATTATCAGAAAAAAACTTTAATAGAAAAAATGGATGCACAATAAAATTTTACTGTTCATATGCTATGTTTTAACTGTTTGATATTGAAATTAAATTGAGTTTTTACTCTATTTTTGGTTTTTTTAATAAATATCAAATTGCTTGAAAAATCCTTAAATTTATAAACATAAATCAAAAAAATTATATCTTCTATTATGGTTTTTTAAGTAAAATAAATAATTGAAAATTATTCTAATCTTGAGGTCTATCTTGGAATCATTATTGATTTTAGGCTCTATTGCTTTGGCATTAATGTTGGGGGCAATTAGTCCTGGGCCTACCTTTATTTATGTGGCAAAAAATTCGATAGCCATTTCACGTAAGCATGGTTTATTTACGGCTTTAGGCACGGGTACGGGTGCCGCAATTTTTGGTTTATTGGCGGTGATGGGGTTGCAGGCTATTTTATTGGCAGTGCCTTCAGCATATTTTCTGCTTAAAATTTGTGGTGGTTTATATTTGTTGTTTTTGGCTTATAAAATTGTGAAGCATGCCAAAGCGCCTATTCAAACCAATCTTGCACATGGACAGCAAATGTCACTGCGCCGTGCGTTTACTACAGGTTTAATTACGCAGTTATCTAACCCTAAAATTGCAATTGTCTTGGCGAGTATTTTTACGGCTTTGTTGCCTAAAGAAATTCCGAACTATTTTTATGTGGTGCTGCCAATTCTGTGTTTTTTTATTGATGCAGGTTGGTGTTCATTGGTTGCAGTGGCTTTGTCTGCAGAAAAACCGCGTCAGGCTTATATTAAGTTTAAGGCTATTTTTGACCGTGCAGCAGGGGCGGTCATGACAGTATTGGGATTAAAGTTAATTTTTGGGATGAAGTGATTTATTTGTGTAGATACCTATGCCTTTTGGGAGAAGATTGGGATGAGGGTATTCTAATAATTAAAATGTTTGCCTTACTTTTAAAGGATCAAAAGTAACAAAAATCCTTTGTTCGTTAGAGGGCACGTCCGTGTGCCTAACGAACAGGCTACATCCATGTCACCTTTCTGTGCGTTAGTACTTAAATCAATATTCATCCTCTTCGAATTTGATAGATGGAAAGTAATGTTTAGGGTCATATCCGTCACAATATTCAAATGGAATATTTTTAATAAAATCATATTTATTTATAAAATTATTTTGGAGCCATTTTTTTCCAAAACGCGATAAAACATTGAAAAAAAGGATATAAAGCTCAGGGTTTGAAAGTTGAGCACGGTAAATTTTTATTAACTCGTATTTTTCAAAATCACTTAGGATTGTTGATTCATCTACTATTTTTATAGCATTATACATATTTCTAAAATAAGAGCTTAAATGAGTTTGATTGGTTTTCAATAAGCAGCCTCTAAAATCCTTTTCCATTAACCTTTTCTGAATTTTAATAACTAATTCTTCATTAAATCCATTATACCTTGATAGTTTATTTACTATAAATGTCGTCCAACTTCCCTCTATACCAAAGTAAAAAATAACGTATGAGATATCTAATATTTGTGATTTATTGAGTTGGAGATTTTCTTGTACAGAAATTTCTTGAATCGTTTCTAAAATTCGTTTGAACTGAATTTTGAAGGTTACAAAAGCCTTTTTCCCTTCTTTTGGTGGGTGTTGCGGATTGGTATTGGGTAAAGAAATATTTATCAAATGTTGGTTGTGATAATCAATCATTTTAAAAAAATTAGACTTTAAATTATTTTTCTGTGCTTCATCTTTTTGATTAATAATTGTATAAATCAAGAGGAATATGCTTGATGCACTTAAGAGAGTACCTATAACTCCTCCATACAAATTACCTAAAGAAGCTCCTAAATTTGGATCAATCAAGGAGGTTACTCCAATTTGAAAAGCTTTGTTGGTAAAAATAAAATAGGTAGCTAGCAAACTAATAATTATCAAGACTATTGGTAGAACTAAGCAAAAAAACTTTATCCATCTATTCATTATTTATAACTATAAAAAAACCCCACTAAAATATAGCAGGGCTTTTTATCAGTGTCTAAAAATTAAGACACTTTATCACCCGGTTTTGCGCCAGATTCAGGTGAAATCACCCAAACACCTTCGCCATTACCCGCAGCAAGTACCATCCCATTAGAAATACCAAAACGCATTTTACGAGGTGCAAGGTTAGCCACCATCACCACCAATTTGCCTTTTAAATCTTCTGGTTGATAAAATTCACGAATACCACTAAACACATTACGTGGCTCAGCTTCACCTACATTTAAAGTTAATTGAAGCAGTTTGTCTGAACCTTCAACGGTTGCAGCCTCTAAAACTTCTGCAACACGTAAATCAATTTTGACAAAGTCATCAATCGTGATAATTTCCGCTTCACCGACTTTTGGTTCTGCTTTTTTCTCTTTGGCTTTTTCTTTTTTCTTTTCCGTTTTTGGTGCTTCAGCAGGTGCGGCTAAAGAATCTTTAGATGCATCTACCATTGCAGCTACCGCTTTCGGATCAACACGTTGCATGAGTGGTTGGAACAACGCAATTTCATGACCGACTAAAACAGTTTTACGTGATTCAAAGTTAAAGCTATCTAACTGTAAGAAGGCTTGAACTTGTTCAGCCAAGGTTGGCAGTACAGGCGCAAGATAAATCGCCAATTGACGGAATAGGTTAATCCCTACAGAACATACGTCATGAACTTGCTGTTCTTCGCCTTCAATTTTGGCTAAAGCCCAAGGCTTTTTCTCATCAATATATTGGTTGGCGCGGTCAGCAAGCGCCATAATTTCACGAATTGCCGCAGAGAATTCACGCTCTTCGTATGCTTTGGCAATCGAGTCACCTGCAGCAATAAAGCTTTGTACTAACTCAGGTTCAGCGCAGTTTGCACTTAATTTGTTATCAAATTTGGTGTTGATGAATTTGGCACAACGGCTGGCAATATTTACCACTTTACCCACAAGATCAGAGTTTACTTTCTGCACAAAATCATCCAGATTTAAGTCAGAGTCTTCAACTTTATCAGACAGTTTTGATGCAAAGTAATAGCGTAAATATTCAGGATTTAAATGCTGTAAATACGTTTCTGCTTTAATAAATGTGCCGCGAGATTTCGACATTTTTTGACCATTTACAGTCAAGAAACCATTTACAAATAAACCTGTGGGCGTGCGATAACCCGCACCATCTAACATTGCAGGCCAGAATAAAGCGTGGAAATATACGATGTCTTTACCAATGAAGTGATAGACTTCTTTGTCTGAATCTTTTTTCCAGTAATCGTCAAAATTTAGGTCAGGGCGTTTGGTTTTTACGTAGTTTTCAAAACTCGACATATAACCAATTGGTGCATCAACCCATACATAAAAATATTTATTTGGTGCGTCTGGAATTTCAAAACCAAAATATGGTGCATCACGTGAAATATCCCAGTCATTCAAGCCATTTTCAAACCATTCATCTAATTTGTTGGCGATCGAAACTGGCAAACGACCTTCATCGCGTGTCCATTTTTGCAAATATTCGCCAAAATTAGGCAATTTAAAGAAGTAATGATCTGATGATTTTTCTACTGGCGTTGCACCGCTCAAAGTCGATTTTGGATTAATCAGCTCAGTCGCATTATAGGTTGTGCCGCAAACTTCGCAAGAATCGCCGTATTGATCTTCCGCTTTACATTTTGGGCAAGTGCCTTTAATAAAACGATCTGATAAGAACATGCCTTTTTCAGGGTCAAATAATTGCGTGACGGGACGAACAGCAATATTGCCTGCATCACGGTTTTTGACATAAATTTCGCTGGCACGTGCGCGGTTGGTGTCGCTATGCGTTGAATCATAATGATCAAAATGCACACCAAAACCGTCAAAATCGCGAATGTGTTCTTGTTGCACATTGGCAATTTGCTGTTCAGGGCTAATCCCGTTGGCTTCGGCACGCAGCATGATTGCTGTACCATGCGCATCATCCGCACAGACATAAGTCACGTCATGTCCCATTGCACGCATGGCGCGAACCCAGATATCTGCCTGGATATAACCGAGTAAGTGACCCATATGGATCGGACCATTGGCGTATGGTAGGGCGTTAGTGACTAAAATTTGACGCACGGATATAACTCTCTCAAATAGGGACGATGCAATTCGGGCAATTTTACCTTAGATAGCACATAGATGCACAAGGGATTCCAGGAATTCTTTTCAAATCCGCTTAGAAGGCTAAATACAATATCGAAACAAGCTCTTGGTCTGCATTTGAAGATAAATCATGTCAAAAACCAAGCAATATACTCAGAATTAAGTATTTCAGTGATAGCACGACTTAACCTTATACTGAATTATCGTTACACTATCAAAATCGCGGTATTTCCAAACTTTGGAGTAAATCTATGTCTTGGCTTTCTTCACTTAAATCAGTTTTTTCACCTTCGCATACGGTGAATGAGGAAGCTATTCAGCACGTGCTACAAAGTTATATATTGCCTGAATCTGAACATGCTTTAAAAGATCGTATTTCTCAAGTGAATGTGCAAGGTGATATTCTGCAAATCACCATCAATACTTATCCTGAAGAAAAACAACATTTACAACAAATTCATGATGAACTGGCAGATGCTTTAGAAAAATGCGGCATTAAAGAACTGAATATGCATGTGATTCAGCAGAAATCTGGACAGAAAAAAGAAAGTTGTGGGCATCAACATGCTGAAGATGAAAGCTGCGCAACATCGACCACACAGACTGCAACATCTCATTTACCACCGGTGGTCGATGCTGCGGGCCAAAGTTCAATGCAAGAAGCCGATCCGAATAATCCACCGATTCAAAAAGCTGCGCCACACCAACGTGATGTGCCGAAACATCCGCGTATTCAAAACGTAATTTTGGTATCTTCAGGCAAAGGCGGGGTTGGAAAATCTACCACTACAGTAAATTTGGCTTTAGCTTTGCAAAAGCTCGGCTTAAAAGTTGGCGTATTGGATGCCGATATTTATGGTCCAAGTATTCCGACCATGCTCGGCAATGCAGGCAGAACCCCAATGATTGAAGCCGAGCAGTTTGTACCGTTGGATGCTTTTGGGATGCCTGTGTTATCCATCGGACATTTAACAGGTGACCACAATACACCTGTAGCGTGGCGTGGACCAAAAGCCACAGGTGCATTAATGCAGCTCTTTAATCAAACTTTATGGCCAGATTTAGATGTGTTGATGATTGATATGCCACCAGGAACGGGGGATATTCAATTGACACTTGCACAGCGTATTCCTGTAACGGGAGCGGTGATTGTGACTACACCACAAAATGTTGCCTTAATGGATGCTGTCAAAGGCATCGAACTATTTAATCGTGTGCAAATCCCTGTCATGGGCGTAATTGAGAATATGTCGACGCATATCTGCTCAAACTGCGGCTACGAAGAACAAATTTTTGGTCAAGGTGGTGGCGATAAACTGGCAGAACAATATGCCATTCCGTTACTTGGGCGTTTACCATTGAATGTCAGTATTCGTGAAAATGTCGATGCAGGTACGCCGTCAGTGATTGCAGGCGATGATGCTGCCGATAGTTACATTGCGATTGCTCAGCAAATTGCAAAAAAACTGCCTAAAGCTGAAAAAGATCAGAATCGTATTTTCTAGTGAGGGATCTCAGCTTGGAATGATTGCAGTTGCACTCATTAAGTTATCATTCTTTAAATTTTGACTGATTCATCTTTAAAAGCTAAGTCACAATATTTTGAAAATTTGGCTCACTTCGGTGAGCTATTTTTTTTGATTAAAAAATACACAAGCATCTGATTTAATGGTGTTTAATCTTTAAATACCTTAAAAATGTTAAGATAAAATGACTTATAAGTTACCATTTAATTAAAAAATATTTTTTATATAAGTGATTGAATAAAATAATAAATTTAAAATGTTAAACTGATCAAGAATTTGTCTTACAAAATACTTTTTGCCAATTGCAATGAACTATTTTAATCTGCGCTCATTCAGTAGTGAGGTCAATGCATGATTTCATGGTTTTTTATCGGTTTGGTGATCACAATTTTATTGACACCAGGGCCAACCAATACCTTGCTTGCATCATCAGGTATTCAGGTTGGTATCCGCAAATCTTTCCGATTAATTCCAGCAGAAGCATTGGGTTATTTGATTTCTATTACACTTTGGGGCGCCTTAATTGGTACGGTGTCTACTCATCTCCCGTTGTTGCCCACCATTCTAAAATTATTCAGTGCAAGCTATATTATTTTCTTGGCGATTAAATTATGGCGCACGGCTAAAGTCGAGCAAAGCTTTAATCAACCTACGATCCGTGCGAGTGAGCTATTTTTAGCGACTTTACTGAATCCTAAAGCATTGTTGTTCGCCTCTGCAATTTTCCCAACGATTGCATGGGTAAAAGCAGACTATTATGTGGCACACATGTTGGCATTTTTATGTTTAATCGTGCCGATTGCTTTTTTCTGGACATTTATTGGTTCGGTGCTCGCTAAAAATAAAATTAGCTGGCTCAATCAGTGCAATCTACAAAAAACAGCTTCTATTGTGTTGCTGAGCTTTTCAATTCCTTTAAGTTATTCGGCTTTGTTGAGTCTATAAAGCCAACGTTGTATCTAAAAGTTGTATCTACTGGAAATAGGGTCTGTTGACATTTCATAAATGGCTTGCGCTGTAGGCTAAAACTGAGCAGATCAGGCATGAAACGCAGGGAATAGTGGGTCTATTGCCAAGTTTCATAACGCAATCTGAGAAAGTTTTAGCCACATGAGCAAGAACAAAGCACTGCTTTGTTTGCTGCGCAAGGGGACAAGCATATTTTTTGCTGCTATTGCGTTATGTGCCAGTCATTTAGAATGACTAAATTTCCTGTCCCATGCCTTATATCAGCTAAAAAATATGCGTTGTCGCAAACATAGACGAATTGTCAACAGACCCTAATCATTGCACTTAAAAAAGCGATGTGAGGGAAACGGCTGGTTTTCATTAACTTAGATTTCAGTTAAAGTACAGCACAGTTAAACATTCATATTTTGGATAGAAAATAAATGGCAATTAAGTCTGATCGTTGGATTCGCGAAATGAGTGAAAAACACGGCATGATTGAACCGTATGCAGAAAACCAAGTTCGCTTTGACGAAAATGGCGAGAAACTCATTTCTTATGGTGTTTCTAGCTATGGTTATGACGTACGTTGTGCACGTGAATTTAAAGTCTTTACCAATGTTCACTCAGCAATTGTCGATCCAAAAAACTTTGATGAAAAAAGTTTTATCGATATTGAATCAGATGTGTGCATCATTCCGCCAAACTCGTTTGCCTTGGCGCGTACCGTTGAATATTTCCGTATTCCACGCAATGTATTGACAGTATGCTTAGGTAAATCGACCTATGCGCGTTGCGGTATTATTGTGAATGTCACGCCACTCGAACCCGAGTGGGAAGGTCATGTAACTTTAGAGTTTTCCAATACCACGAACTTACCTGCACGTATTTATGCGGGTGAAGGTGTGGCACAAATGCTGTTCTTTGAATCAGATGAAGTTTGTGAAACCTCGTACAAAGACCGTGGTGGTAAATATCAAGGGCAGACAGGCGTGACCTTGCCTAAAGCATAAGTGATTAACCCATCACAATTTTTCTGTTGAACAAGCGAGCCAATGTGCTCGCTTTTTTTCATTCATCGGAAAGCTGTGCTGTTTAGCCAGTTTGTTTTGCATTTGCATAAATATTCAGCATAATTAAATATGAGAATGCTTTGGCATAATCACGTTTTTAAGGATAAAAACACTCAAATAAATAGCCAAGCTATAGATAAATAAAAGAAAGATGCGGAGCATCAGATAAAAGGAAGGTCGAGATGACTGAACACGCAATTACTTACCCTTTTCGTAAGCATTGCTTAGCCACTGCGATAGGCTTACTTTTGGCGAATCCGAGTTATGCTTTACAAGCACTCTCCGATGACTCTTTGTCAAATACCACAGGCGAAGGGGTTGCTTTAGTCCTTGATGACTTCAAAATGGTGTTTCAGCAACCGAATGATCTATCTACAGGGTCGAGCTATACACGTGGCTTAGAAAACCCTAGTCAATATGATACGGGCTTTATTCGTATTATCCCGACGGGGGAGAATTATGTGCAGTTGGCAGAAAGTGCATACCATACGGTTTATAACAATACTTATAATCAAAGTGTTTTAAAAGGTAAGGCTGAGCATAAATATAACGAAACTTACCGTTCAACTTATGAACAAACCTATACAAATCAATATTCAACTTTGTATCAAGAATATACTAAAAATATTGAAGCTGATGTTGACGCGAAAAAAGAAACATTTACATTTGATGTTCGTGAAGGTTTTTTTAATAATGAGACGCTCAAGAATTATTACAATCAGCGTCTTGCGGATTATATGGATGGTACTTGGGGAAAGATTGGAGCTAGTTTAGCAAAAGATGGGACAACAGCATATGATATGAATGCTTTTTTTGTGAATGAGAAAAAAGCAAAAGAATATGCTATTACAAACACTTATGAAATGCTTGATCTTTTATATGGGAGTCGGTCGGCAGAAGCTAATAATGATTTATTGAATTCTGATTTTTATAAAGGGCTTAGCAACTTCACTCGAGCAGACCAAGTTGGTTCACAAGTAGCCACATTAATACAGGCTGAAATAACCAAAGAAACAGCATCGGCTGATATTCGGGCTAAATATAATGCGAGTCAACTTGCAGAAGATACAGCCAAGTCTGCTGTGGCAGAAGTTTATGCTCAAATTATACAATCGGCTGAACAGGCAGCGGAAATTGCTGCATTAGGTTCTCCTGTGCAATCTTTAAGAACCAAAGCAGATGTCTTTATTTATGGTCTGGCATTATCTAAAAGTGATAACTCTTTAAGCAGTCGTTATAGCAATCAGGGTTTTAACTGGGGTTCTGCAGACAATCCATGGTTATTCCGTGCAGGTACAGAAAAAGTCAAACAATTTAAAAATGTAGAAAAAGATGTTGGTTATTTAGCACTAGAGGCACCGCTCGCAACTACTACAGCAACTGAAAGTGATAATAATATTAAATTGGGCTTTTGGACTGATATTTTTTCACGTCAGTTGAACTCAAGTGCAGAGGTGGATCCAAGCACTGGGGCACCAAAATCGGGTTTAGATAAAGAGCACCGTTTACGTACTCAGTTTGTTGCCAATGGTTTAAGCCTAAATGGTTCTCAAACGCGACTATTTCAGACTTTAGACTCTGATAATCCAAATCATCATCAAACATTGGGTATGGCAAGTTTATTGCGTTTAAATACCAATGATAATCCTGCGAATCTAAGTTTCACAGATTCAAACTTAGATAGTAAAGGAATCCGCATTAGTACAGCAGCAAAATCAGATACTTTGGATGGAACGGCGGTCACACCAGCAATAGATGGTTCATTGGCACCAGTTTTTCATGATACAGAGGGTTTGTATTTATACAGTCCGAATATCAATTTAGTTTTAGGGAATATGTATCAGCCTTTTGTGGTTGGTTCTGAGGGCAATAATATTGTGCTAGAAGTAACACGTATTCCGAATGTTCCTGAAATTTACAATAAAATTTATCAAAATTATGAAGATGGAAAGGGTGGGTATTTAGGTTCTACAGCATTTACAGGTTCTACCTGTAATGTGGTGAGTTGTGGCACACCGCTAAAAGCCAATGTCAATGACAGTGCTGCGATGTATCAAGGACGTAATGCGACGCATAGTAGTATTGCAATTGGTACTGTAGAACGCTTGCCAAATAATATGTTGCGTGCCAAAGATCATACGGATGCCACAGGTGTTGTATTTAAGGGTGTAGATGGTACTGCTAAGAATCTAGGTTCAGTTGCAATAGATGGTGTGCTGATTCAGCACCTTAAATTTAAAACAACAGGTCTATAAAAGGAGAATCATCATGTTGAAAAAACTGTCTTGTATTGCATTGATGTGTAGTCCTTTGACCCATGCCAATTTAATTGCACTGGAAAATCATGAATTAACGCAGGCTACTGGTCAAGGTGGAGCAGACCTCAGTTGGACGTTATCGTTAAACCATGAATATGCCGAAAATTTAGAACTCAGCAATATTTCTAAATTTAATGGTGGGACTAAACCTACAGAAGTTTATTATCGCTATAGTAAAAATTGTGCTGACAATAATGTGCTTTGTCGTTTAGCGATTGCACCCAATAACCATGAAGATAATAACGGCAATAAAAAATGGCTGGTATTTAAACAAATTCAGGGCACCATACAAATAGATAAATTTTCTTTAGATGGCACGACTATTATTAATCATAAAAATGACCCACAAACGGCAATGCAGCTTAAGTTTTATGATGATAAGCCATTAAAAATAAGAAATTTGGGTTTTGCAACCATGGCGATCGAAACAGGTACAGGGCAGGGAGCAAATGAAGGTTATGCAAATTCAGAGGTATATACCAAATTTCAAGGAAGAAATTATCAACAAGATGGTAGTTATAACTTAGTTCAGCAAGATGTACCTTTGTTTGATCAGGGCGCTGAAAAAGGATTTATGGGCTTAAATATTCACGGCAATATGCACATGTCTGGCAATGTGAAAATATTTAGCTACAACTGTACAGGTTCAGCAGCAAGTCGTTGTTGAATATAGGATTAAGTACAGTATAGGGAAATAACAATGAAAAAAATAATGCAGTTGAATTTATTAACATTGAGCGTACTTTGTGCGCAACAAGTGTATGCTTTAGAGCTGATTGCAGACCAGCATTTGTCTGATGTAAGTGGGCAAGATGGTATTGTAATCACCCATGAAATGTCTAAAGCCACGATTAATCAAGTCAATTGGTATGATCCTGATTTAGTGGCTGGAACTCAACAGGGTTTAGGCTTACATAATGTAGAAATTAAAGGACAGAATAACCAGCCTATTATCAGTAAGCTTGCTTTAGATGTGGGGAAAACTGATGTTGGCGCAGGTGTGCGTATCGATGCGAGTATTGATGCTTTTCAATCGACTGCTGATTTAAACTTGGTCAAAAAAAACTGTGTCGGAAATAGTTGTACTAAAGAAACACAAAGCTTGGGTCAGTTCGGCTTAGAAACTAAATCACCTTTAAAAGTTTTATTAGAAACCAAAGCAGGTTTATTCAATCAAAATGAAACGGCACATTTAAACTTCCAGTTACAGAATGCCAAAATTAGTCATGGTTTAGGTAAGCATGAATTATCTATGCATGATTTTAACTTTAATTTTGCGACTGACGGCTATATGTACATTGATGCCGATGAGGGATTGGTCTTTACCACTAAAAATGGCACCACCGACCATTTTGTGAATCTTGGACGAGTGAAAGACCTGAGTGATGTTGCTAGTAGCCGACAAAATGCAACTAACCCTGGGGTCAATATTGACTTGCGTTATGATGATAAAAATTTAATTCGCTTTGGTGCATCAGGTGCGGTAAGCAATGCGAAATTGTTTTTTAATGGGCATCAAAAAAATGTTGCCAATTTTGACGTTTCGAATAAGGTCAATGGTGTAATTGAAACTAAAAATACCGCAGTTACAGGCTACGATACTGTGGTGGGGCAAGGTGGTTTGCATTTGGGCTTATCTGCTGATTTTACCAATCAAAATACGGCAGGCTTGGCTGCAGGGCAATTACCAACAACCTTAGAAATTGGGCACACAGGAAAAGGCAGTTATGCGGTTGAGTTTTCGAATTTAAGACCGCTAACCACACGTGATGCACAAGGTGCTTTGCACAATAAAAATGCTTATATTGATTTTGGCGATATTTATATTAATACCGTACAAGCGAAAAACCTCAATTTTTTAGTCAATGAAAATATTAAAAATACCATTGGTGCAACCAGTCCTATTTTAAACCAGTTGCTATCGAGTAAGCTTGAAGGTGACCAGTTCTCACTGATCGCTGTTCGTGGTATGGACTTTCAGTCTATTGCAGCCAAAGCTAGAATTATTTCTGACAACTCTTTAAATGAATTGACAGGAGATGGTGGTTCTTGGGGTATTGGGATTCCAATTTATAATTTAAATGCCAATGTGGCCTTGTCGGGTAAACAATATCTGTCACCTTATGATGGAACGAACAAAACTGGAATTGGTTATAACGCTATTGTTTCTACCGAAGGTTATGGCATTGATTCAAAAACAGGCTTACCAAGTACCACTTCTATTATCTTAATTGACGGGCAAGACAGCCTGCATGCTGGTGAAGCTGTCAACTATTATGCTGGTTTAAGAAATATTGATGCATTAATTCAGTCCGACGGTGTGATTGGTTATGAAGATGAAGGGATTTATATTCGTGCAGATCATTTATTAGTTGCAGCAAAAGCAGAGTTAGCGATTGGACAATTACCAGGTTCGAAATACAACTGCGTCACAGGATCAACTAAATGCGGTGGTTTTGTACCTTACGATAATTTCTCTAAGAAAGATGATGTGTTGACCACAATTGCTTTTAAATTAGATGGCAATGGTGAATTGTTGGTAATTCCTGGAGTGGATCCTACCGATACTAATCCGAACTCAAACTTTTTGTCTTTTGATGCGAACTTTAAGTTTAGAAGTCTAGATAGCACAGAACAGGCTGATCCGAAGAATTTAGGTAGTTATTTTAGTTTGATTAATGAAGATCAAGTGAATAATGAAACTGTTCAAACGTCTTCTATTAACTTGAATCGTATGGAAGGTCATTTAGGTGTCAAAGGAAAAGTCGTCGTCAGTGCAGATACGGTCACTTTAGACAATCAAGTGAAATTTAATTATAAAAATGATATTGCTCAACCCTTTAAAACAAACTTTGCAATGTCTACCAATGGCAATATGCAGAAAATCGCATCTGTCGCACTTACAGGTGGAACCATGCGCAGCACATTGGGCATTACGCCACGCTAAAGGATAGAAATAAAATGAAAAAAACAATTTTAGTTGCATCTATTTTAAGTACAGCTTTTTCATTCAATTCTGCTCAAGCGATGCAGGCTTTAAATGATGATCAGTTATCTCATGTACAAGGTCAGGCACTTTTGAACCTGATGACTGCGACAGATCAATCGCAAGGGTTAAATTTTTATAAACTAAGTGTTGATGCACTCATGGAGCTTAATGCCAACATTAAAACGCTACAATTAGGTTGTGGCGGTGTAAATAACGCGATTGGTGGTAAAGCGGGATGTGATATTGATATTTCTAATATTTCGTTAAGTGGTTTGAATGAATCCTATGATTCAACAGGTAACCCAAAGTTTAATGGTGAACGTGCGGGTACCAGTGCACAAATTACCAATCCATTTATTGAATTTGCGATTAGTGGAAATAGTGCGTCAACACGTGAAGTGGTTGGTTTTCGCTTAGGTGCAGAAGAAATTTTAGGTCTACTGACTTTGGGTACAGATAACGTGCAAAACCCAAATGACGGGATTAAAAGTTTCAGTGGTTATATGAAAATGGCACAAACGCAAGGGCATTCATTTACTAAAGAAGCTAAATTTGGTAATGCCTCTGACCAAAAAATTAGTGGGATACTGACTGCGTTGGGGCAGGATCGTGTCTATACAAGTAAACCTGGCGCAGAAGGACATACTGGGATTACCGTTCCATCGATGCGAGCTGATTTTACGATGCCTGAAACAGTAGTGACTGGTCAGCGTATGGAGTCCGCTATAGTTACGGGTATCCGTTCAACATTAGCTTCTATTCCGCTAGCGGCAACAGAGTCTGGGACATATACTGGTGATGTAAATGGAACACCTGACTTTTCAAAAGACCAGTTATATGTCACATTTCCTCCTTTATTGTTTGGTTCTGTTGGTGATCACTCATTCTTTAAAATGAGTAAGGGTTCTACATTAGAAAATTTGAATATGGATATTACTTTTGTCCAAGCCCTAAATATGATTCACAATATTCCTCTGACAGGAACAGGTGGATATTTATCTTTACAAAGCAAGCCAGTGCAGTGGATGGGTGCAGATGAAAAAGATATTGCACAACAAGGTTGGTGGATGTCGTTTAAGGAACCAGTGCAATTAGGTTATTTGGCAACTGCGGATTTGGTAGATGTTTCTGCAGTACTACCACAGGTCGCAAAAGCATTAACTTCTGAGTTAATGCAAGATAAGCATAATGTAGATGTAAGTTTGTTAGAAGCATTAGGTTCATTGGCTGGTACACCAATCGAGCGTAAAATGAATATCGATGTTGGTAGTTACACAGGATATTACACGGGTCAACCAGCCAGATTAACACTTAATAATCAGGTTTTACAAAACCAAAATGTTACCCCTAACTGTTATGGTGGTATGAAATTCTGCTAATCCCAAATGAAAAAAATCCCGCAACTTGTGCGGGATTTTTTATACTCAGTGTTCAATCTTATTTGGCAATTTTGATGAGTAATTCTTCTTTCGTTAGGTTGCTAGATTCAGCATCACGACGACCTTTATATTCAAAAGTACCTGCATCTAAACCTTTCTCACCAATCACAATACGGTGCGGAATACCTGTAAGCTCAAGGTCAGAGAATTTCACCCCAGGACGTTCATTACGATCATCCAGTAATACATCATAACCCGCAGCTTGAAGTTCAGCATAAAGTGCTTCTGCTGCTTCTAATGTGCGAGGTGATTTATGTGCGTTCATTGGTACAATCGCAATTTCAAATGGTGCGATGGCTGCAGGCCAAATAATCCCTTTATCATCAAAATTTTGTTCAATGGCAGAGGCAACGACACGTGTGACTCCAATCCCATAGCATCCCATGGTAACAGTAAACGGTTTGCCATCTTCACCTAATACTTTGCAGCCTAACGCTTCTGAGTATTTAGTACCAAGCTGGAAGATATGACCGACTTCAATACCGCGTTTAATTTGTAGAGTTCCTTTGCCATCTGGAGATGGATCGCCCTCAACGACGTTACGTAAATCGTAAACTTCAGTATATTGTGCATCGCGTTCCCAGTTCACACCTGTTGCGTGTTGATCAACTTGGTTTGCACCTGCAACGAAGTCAGACAGTACTGATGCAGCACGGTCTACAATCACAGTTATGCCTTTTTCAACCAAACCTTGTGGACCAACAAAGCCAGCAGTTAAACCTAAAGCTGCAATTTGTGCATCGGTTGCAAAAGTAAGTGGTGCAGCAATCTGTGGATGCTTTTCTGCTTTAATTTCGTTGAGTTCATGGTCACCGCGCAGGAATAATGCAATCACAGGCACTTGACCTGTTTCATCTGCAACACCTTGAACTAAGAGCGCTTTGACTGATTGGTTACTATTTGTGCCTAAAAATGCAGAAACTTCAGCAATGGTTTTTTGGTTTGGTGTATCCACAATGTTGAGTTCTTGGGTTGCAGCAGCACGTTCACCCACCAAAATAGCTTCAGCCATTTCAATATTGGCTGCATAATCAGATTCGGTAGAGAAGGCGATATCATCTTCACCGCTTGAAGCCAGAACGTGGAATTCATGTGAACCAGAACCACCAATAGAACCTGTATCTGCTTGTACTGGGCGGAAGTCTAAACCTAAGCGCGAGAAAATACGGCAGTAGGTGTCGTACATTACATCATAGGTTTCTTGTAAAGAAGCTTGATCGGTATGGAAAGAATAAGCATCTTTCATAATAAATTCGCGTGAACGCATTACCCCAAAACGTGGGCGAATTTCGTCACGGAATTTGGTTTGAATTTGATAGAAGTTGATTGGTAATTGCTTATAGCTTTTTAATTCATTACGCGCCAAATCGGTAATGACTTCTTCATGTGTTGGGCCAAGTACAAAAGGATTGTCGTGGCGGTCTTTAAAGCGCAGTAATTCAGGACCGTATTGCACATAACGACCTGATTCTTCCCAAAGTGAGGCAGGCTGAGTGACAGGCATAAATGTTTCTAAAGCACCTGCGCGATTCATTTCTTCACGAACAATGGCTTCAACTTTATTTAGCACACGCACACCCATTGGCAGCCAAGTATATAAACCTGAAGCCAATTTACGAATCATACCCGCACGTAACATCAGCTGGTGAGAAATCACCTCGGCATCGTTTGGGGTTTCTCTTAACGTAGCAAATAAAAAGCGACTCGCGCGCATGGAAACTGTCCTAAAAAATGAAGCGTTAAATGGATTTTTTTCAAAGCCAGATTATACAATAAAAATCGGGCTAAACTTGTGTTAAAATTTAGCCCGAGCGATTGTGTGATTTTACGTGAGATTTTAAGAAATGAGTTTACGTGTTTGGCGTAACATAAAATTCTTAAAATCGTCTAAATAAGTGAAAATGACAGGTACGACCACCAAGGTGAGTAGGGTAGATGTAATTACACCGCCAATGACTGCATGTGCCATAGGCGCACTTTGTTCGCCGCCTTCACCCAAGCCAAGTGCGAGTGGCACCATCCCCATCACCATTGCACTGGTGGTCATTAAAATAGGGCGTAAACGGGTTTTCCCTGCAGCAATAATTGCATCATAACGTGACTCGCCCTGATCCATGGATTTTTTAATAAAATCAATCAGTAAAATCGCATTTTTGGTGACCAACCCCATCAGCATAATAATACCGATAATAGAAAACAGGTTCATGGTCGAGTTAAAAATAAACAGTGCCAAGAATACCCCAATCAGCGATAAAGGCAGAGAAGCCATAATCGCTGCAGGGTGAATGAAACTGTTGAATTGTGAACCTAAAACGATATAAATAAACACAATAGATAGGGTAATTGCAGTCAGCGCATAACCTGCAGATTCAGCCATGTCAGCATTGGCGCCTTGAGTGTCGAAGCCATAACCTGCGGGTAATTTAAAGTTATCCTGAATTTTTTGAATGTCGGCACCAATGTCACCTGCAGGACGTCCTGCGGTGTTGGCTTCGACCAAAACTTCACGGGCTAAATCACGACGGTTGATTTGTGCCGCACCTAAACTTTCCTCAAACTTCGCCACACTTGCCAAAGGCACTAATATATTTTGTCCATTGGTATCGGTTTTTTGTGAAGTTAAATACATATTTTGCACATCGCTCGGTAAGCTACGATGGTTTTCTTTAAGGCGAACATTGACATCGTAGGTTTCGCCACGTTCATCTTGCCAAGTAGTGACGTCATCCCCCGCAATCAGTGGGCGGATAATATTGGCAATTTGATTCACCGATAGTCCTAAATCACTTGCAAGGACACGGTTAATATGAACACCTAATGTAGGTTTAGGGGCTTTTAGCGAGCTTTCTAAATCGACAATACCATCCACCTGAGCAATTTCTGTCATAAAGCGGTCAGAAATTTTTTGTAATTCTGCTAAATCGGGGCCTTTAATAGACACCATCACAGGTTTTTGCCCACCAGAAACCGTTTCATCGGCAGAGGCGACAGAGGTGATGGTGATGCCTGCAACACTTTGTAGACGCTGGCGGAATTCGTTATTGAGTTCGGTTAGCGTTTGTTGACGTTCATTACGCGGGCTGACAGTTACACGTAAATTAACATGATTTTTCCCGCGATCTGTCACGCTGTTAATGGCCCCGTAAGTCGCGCGTACTTCTGGGTGTTGACGAATGATTTGATCTACTTGTTTTAATTTTGCTTGTGAATATTCAAGCGATGCATCCACAGGTGTTTCAAATTTAATCCGAATTTCACCTTTGTCAGGTACAGGTACAAACTCTGTGCCAATCAGTTTGGATAATCCGAGTGCAGCAAATAATGAACCCACGGCAATCAATAAGGTAATAACGCGAAATCGCAGTGCCAATTTTAAAAGTTTTTCATAATGATGGCTTAAATTGTCGAGTTTGTTAGAAATCCAGTTTAAGAAGCGTTTTACCCGTCCAGGTTTTTTATTCGGATTTGCTTTTTCTGCCCAGTGTGCAGAAAGCATTGGATCCAGCGTAAAACTGACAAACATGGAAATCAGCACGGCAGTACTGACGGTGACACCAAATTGATAAAAAAAGCGTCCGATAATGCCGCCCATAAATGCCACAGGTAAAAATACCGCCACAATGGTTAAGGTGGTTGCTAAAACTGCTAAGCCAATTTCTTTAGTACCATCCAAAGCAGCCGTGACATGGTCTTTACCCATATCTGCATGACGCACAATATTTTCACGAACCACAATTGCATCATCAATCAATAAGCCAATACTGAGCGAGAGTGCCAGTAAGGTCATCATGTTGATGGTAAAGCCAAATGCCCAAATAAAGGTGAGTGTGCCGAGTAGGGCGATTGGCAGGGTCAATCCTGTAATAGCGGTAGAACGGAATGAACCAAGAAACAACAGTACAATCAGGACTGCCAGAATCGCACCTTCAATAATGGTACGTGCTACATCACGGATACTGCCACGAATCCCTTTAGAAGAATCCACCACGACTTTTGCAGTCATGCCAGCAGGCAGTTGGGTTTGAATACGTTCTAAGGTTTTATAAGTGTTATCTACCACTTCAATGACATTAGAGTCTGAACTACGCAAGATATCGACAGCAACCGCAGTTTGCCCATTTAAAAATGCACTGGTTTCCAGCTCTGCCTGACTGTCTTGAATTGTGGCAACTTGTTTTAAAAAGATTGGCGCACCATTTTTATTGGCAATAATTAAATCGCCAAAAGCCAGAGGATGAATGACTTTGGATTGGATTTCGACCACCAATTCACTATTGGCTTGTTTGAGTGTGCCGCCAGGTACTTCAATATTTTCAGCTTTGAGCGTGTTGATGACCTGATCTACACCTAAGCCAAAACTCATTAACTTTTGTGGATCTACCTCAATCCGAATTTGTCGCTGTGCATCACCCAATAAATTAACAGTTCCGACACCAGACACAGTGCGCAGTTGCGGTACAACTTGTTGATCTAAATAGGAACTTAAATCACGCAAAGACATTTGTGAGGATTCAAACACAATCGACATGACTGCATTGGCAGTTGGGTCGTAGCGCTCCACCACTGGGTCTTGAATTTCATCTCGAAAGCCTGCACTGACAGACGAAATTTTATCGCGTACATCTTGTGCCGCCACTGCCGAAGGAACATCTAAATTAAACTCGGCAATAATAGTAGATAGCCCTTCACTGGATTGTGAAACCAGTTGTTTGAGTCCAGAAATGGTGTTGATCTGATCTTCCATTTTCTTGGTGATTTCAGATTCAACTGTTTCAGGTGATGCACCCGGATAACTGGTATAAACCACTACAAACGGAAAATCGACGTCAGGAAATTCTTCCACGCCCATACGTTGCCATGAAGCCAAGCCAAGCACCATTAGACAAAACATCATCATGATGGTAAAAACGGGATACTTGACGCTAACTCGGGTAAACCACATAACAACGATCCTGATTTTTTATTTATTGGACATCTGCACTACTGCATTGAGATGAAATTCAATTTATTGAGGGTTATTTTGAATGATCACCTGCTGCTGAATTTGATCGGGGTTGAACACCACTCGACTGACTAGATCACTGCTCTGTAAGCCTTGAATCACAGCAGTATTGTCACTATAGCGCTGTTCTAAAACTGTGATATCCACGCGGGCAATTTTTTGATCTCGAATCACCCAAACATAAGGTTTGTTTTGGATATCGTGAATGGTATTGAGTGGGATGATTTGCCCTGAAATTGTCGTGTTCGCTAAAATATAACCATCCACAAATGCCCCAATACTTAAAGAGGGAAGACGCTCAAGCGGGGTCGCAAAAAATTCAATTTGACGACTGGCTAAATCCGCAACAGGAGAAACACGGCTAATTTGTGCATTAAATGTGTTTGCTTGTCCTTGGAGTTGATATTCAATTTTTTGACCAATTTTGAGTGCGGCTTGTAAGTCGCTTGGTAATTTGGCTTGAATTTCTAATTGGTTCGGATCGACGACTTCAAATAAGGTTTGTCCTGCAGCCACAGTTTGCCCAGGCTCAACCTGACGTTGGGTAATGACACCGTGAATTGGACTGGTAATCGTGCCATCCTGATCGGCTTTTAGTGCAATATCGACATTGGCTTGTTGGGCGCGTACATTTTCCATTTGCGCACGATAATCTAACTGACTTTGCTCATATTCCACTTGTGAAATAAAACCCTGATCGAGCAAACGTTTTTTTCGTTGCATCATGTTGCGGGCTTGGTTGGCTTGCGCTTGCGTTGCAGCTAAATTGGCGCGAGCTTGTGCTAAACGCGCAGCATTATCCTGATTATTTAAGCGTAGCAAGGTTTGACCACGTTGTACGCTATCTCCCACTTTGACATAGACTGAGGTTGCTGTGGCAGTCACCTGTGCTTGAATACTGCTTTGATTCACAGCACGCACTGTGCCTGTAAAGGCAGTTTTACTGATTGCGCTGCCTTGTTGTGGTGTCACTAAATCTTGCTGAATGAGTTCAATTTTTTCTGATACTGTTGTTTTATTTTCAGTTTCTGTTTTTTGGCAGGCACTCAGCAAAATACATAAACCGATTGCACCGATACGAAAAATGGGTAAATGCTGCCGATTAAACCTAACTGCGATACGCTGTGCAATGTGCATGCATATTTGTCCTTATTGATTGCCAAAATGACAAGGTAATTCAAATCAACTATTCAAGTGCTTTTAAGCGAGTAATAATTCTGTCGTATTCTGCTTGTGTATTTCGATAGCTTGTTTGTAAAGATTGAATCATATCTTTTTTAAGCTCGATGTTTTTTAAGTTATTGTCCAAATTGGTTTTTAGTTGTGCAGGCACAGGTTTGACCTTGCGTAAATACTCCATTTCTTGACGTTTAAAAGTAATACGGTCATTTTGCAGCTGTTTGAGTTGTTCTTGTTGGAAAATAATTTGCTTTTTAATATGCGCTAAAGCGTTATTACGTTTAGTGATTGCGGTTTGACTATTGGTATAGGCTTTTTTTAAACGCTGATCAGATTCCATTTGATACGCTTGAGCAGCACGTTGTGGGGCTTTTTTAATATCCATTTCAGTGTTGTATGGACGTGCGCGCTGAATCACTTGCATGTTACGGTCTAATGCTTCATAGCCATGACGAATATGATTAGGTGTCACATTACTACTAATATTTGCAACGCCATGTTGATCATAATAGCGATACCACACCGCTTTGTTCTGGCTGTCAGCCATGAGTGGGGCAGAGGACAAGAGCAGTAAAGCAAGCATGCCCAATTTAAGTGACTGCTTATTTTGTTTTAATTTGACAGCGAGTGATTTTGCAAAAAAAGTGCTCACGTTGTCCCCCACAATAAAGTTGACTAAATTACTTAAATTACACGTAATAATAGTGTTATATTAGATCAAAATTAGGAATTAAAAAAATACAACCGATAAAAAATATCAATGGTCACAAGAAAGTGTGAGCGGTTTGGTGATAATGGTGTAAAAGTGTAGATTTACACTAAATATGTTCATTGAAACTACAAGTAAAGATATGTTAAAAATACGATCAATGTGTAAGATTTTTCTACTCAGTTGCTTGTACAAACAAAAATGGGAAGGGTCATTGAATGGACGATAAATTCCAAAATCTAAAAGTCATGGTGATTGATGATTCAAAAACCATTCGCCGTACAGCTGAAACACTTCTGCAGCGTGAAGGTTGTGAAGTGGTTACCGCAGTTGATGGATTTGAAGCTTTATCCAAAATTGCAGAATCAAATCCAGATATCGTATTCGTAGATATTATGATGCCACGCCTAGATGGTTACCAAACGTGTGCCTTAATTAAAAACTCGCAAAACTACCAAAACATTCCTGTCATTATGCTATCAAGTAAAGATGGTTTATTTGACCAAGCTAAAGGACGTGTCGTGGGTTCTGATGAGTATCTGACTAAACCATTTAGTAAAGATGAATTATTAAACGCCATTCGTAACCACGTGACCGCATAATTATTAGTTAGTTAGATTTATTGGGGAAAATAATGGCTCGTATTCTTATTGTAGATGATTCACCTACAGAAACATTCCGCTTTAGAGAAATCTTGACCAAGCATGGTTTTGAAGTCATTGAAGCAGCGAATGGTGCAGATGGCGTGACCATGGCGCAAGCTGAATTACCAGATTTAGTATTAATGGATGTGGTTATGCCAGGCGTGAATGGCTTTCAGGCAACACGTCAAATTTCGCGTGGTGACACCACCAAACACATTCCAATTGTAATTGTGAGTACCAAAGATCAGGCAACTGATCGTGTTTGGGGAAAACGCCAAGGTGCAAGCGATTACTTAACTAAGCCTGTTGACGAAAAACAATTAATTGATGTGATTAATCAACACCTTAATGCAGGATAAGCTATGGCTGCAAATGGTTTTATTGAATTGCTTCGGTTATCTAAACGTGGAAACAAAAACTACGTTAGTACCGAAAATGAGGTAAACCGCTGGTCAGGCATTGCTTTTGAGATGATGGGGCAATATTTCGTTGCTCCATTAGGAGAAGTTTCTGAGGTTATTTATCCACCGAAATATACGCCAGTGCCAAATACCCAACCTTGGGTAGTAGGTTTAGCGAATATTCGCGGAAGATTACTTTCAGTTTCAGATTTGGCACATTATGTTTCTGGGCAAAGCAGCCAATATTCACCTACTCAAAAAGTAATGTGTATTAGTCATAATGACCATTATGTCGGTTTAGTTGTAGATCAAGTTTTGGGTATACAGCACTTTAATAAGAAAAGTTTCTTTTCTAAACACAATGATTTAGATAGTAATTTACAAGAATATTGTCAGGGGTATTTTCACCAACATAACCAACAATGGCATGTTTTCTTATTTAGTCGTTTATTGCAAAACCCAAAATACATGAACGCATCTATAAAATTTATAAATTAACTGTCGCGCACCTAAAAAATGAAGGCGTCAATCGGGGAGAAGCTGCATGGGCTTTAAACTTAAAAAGAAAAATTCAGGCGAAGAAACCGTCCGTAAAGCAAGTGGTCCAGGTTTTTTTGCAAAATTACAGGCGCGAACAGAAGAGTTTGCGAGTGTATTTGGCGAAACAGAAAAATCTAAGCCACTTATTTTAGGCGCAGCTTTTTGTATCATCTTATCGCTTTTCCTGTTGTTATACCTTTTTTATAGCGTGCCGCGTAATAACGATTTTACCCGTAGTTTGGGTGATTTACGTCTGTTGTCACAAACCATTTCACGTCAAGCAACCGAAGCGACTGCATCAGGTACGCCTGAATCTATTAAAAACTTAACAGATTCACAAAAAGCCTTTGCTGCTCACTTAGAAACAGTGAAGGATATTCATGCCAGCACAGATACACTGCGTGAAGTGGAAACACAGTGGAAATCGGTTTCTGAAAATATTGATTTGATTGCTTCGCAACAAAAAATCATTAACCAACTCTATGACACCAACATTGCAATTGGTGAAACCATTCCGGGTATTCAGGCTGAATATAACTTGATGGTTGACCAAATGGCACGTCAAGACATGCCAAGTAGCCAGGTGGTTATTGCAAAGAACCAAGTATTCATTGCAGAACGTATTTTACGTTCAATCAGTTCTGTATTAACAGGTACAGACAGTTCACGTGAATCTGCAGATGACTTTAGTGCCGATACCGAAACGTTTGGTGCTTACTTGGCAGCACAGTTAAATGGTAGTGCGGAACTTGGTGTACAACGTATTACTCAAGAAGATTTACGTAGTTCATTAGAAGGTATTCAAGCAGAATATGAAGATGTATTGAAATCTGCTGCTGCAACGGTTTTAAGTAACTCAACACAAATTGTAAAAGTACGTCAGGCATCATCTTCTATTTTTGATCAGTCAGATAAGCTTTTAACCAATTTAAATAAATTGTCTAGCGGTTCAGGTTGGTCTATTGCAATTCCTGCAATTGGCTTAATTGCAGCATTACTTGCGTTCTTATTCTGTGTATTCAAACTCTTGAACTTACGTGGTGAAGCCGATAAAACTCGCGTGGTTCGTCTACAAGATGAATATGACCGTAACCAGAACGCGATTTTACGTTTACTTGATGAGATTGCCGACCTTGCGGATGGTGACTTACGTTCATACGCAACAGTATCGGAAGACTTCACGGGTGCCATTGCCGACTCGATTAACTTCGCAATTGACCAATTACGTGACCTTGTATCGCGTATTCACGAAACATCGCACGAAGTTGCACAATATACGGCAACCACACAGAACATTACCAACCAGCTTGCTGAAGCATCTGAGCATCAGGCGCAAGAAATTGCAGGTGCATCTGCCGCAATTAACGAAATGGCAATGTCGATTGACCAAGTATCTGCCAACGCTGAAGAATCAGCAGCGGTAGCAGAACGTTCAGTACATATTGCATCGAATGGTGCAGACGTTGTAAACCGTTCAATTGAAGGTATGGATATCATTCGTGAGCAGATTCAAGAAACCTCTAAACGTATTAAGCGTTTGGGTGAATCTTCACAAGAGATTGGTAACATCGTTGCCTTGATTAACGATATTGCCGACCAAACTAACATCTTGGCATTAAACGCAGCAATTCAGGCGTCTATGGCGGGTGAAGCAGGTCGTGGTTTCGCAGTCGTAGCCGACGAGGTACAGCGTCTAGCGGAACGTTCAGCATCTGCAACCAAGCAGATTGAAACACTGGTTAAAACCATTCAGACCGATACCAACGAAGCCGTAATTTCGATGGAACAAACCACATCGGAAGTTGTACGTGGTGCGAACTTATCTAAGGATGCGGGTGTTGCACTGGATGAGATTCAAACGGTATCGACCAACCTTGCGAAATTGATTTCTAACATTTCGGATGCTGCAAAACTTCAGTCTGCTTCTGCAGGTCACATTGCAACCACGATGAACGTTGTACAGGAAATTACCTCGCAAACGACCAGTGCAACTTTCGATACTGCACGTTCGGTATCTGAGTTGGCCAACATGGCAGAATCATTACGTGAATCTGTAACTGACTTTAAACTACCTGAATAAGCGGGATTCCAGCTTGGGGAAAGGTGTACCTATACACAGTTATGGGTACACCATCATTCAGAGATAAAGCATCGCAAAGATGAACTTAACTTTTGGGTTAGGGGCATTCAGGATGGTTACAATTAAGTTGAAGTGCCTTTTGGTGCTGAAAACGTAAGAAGCCTTAGCTATGAAAGAAATATTAAAAAATTTAGTCGAAACAATGACGCTTCCTGAAGATAGTTATCTTGAGCAAGATGCGGAAATTCTTGAAATTTTTGTCGAAGAAATTGAAGAAATCTTCGAAGAATTAAATCCATTATTTACAACTTGGTTTGCGAACCCAACAGATCAAGAAACTTTAGTAACTATTCGTCGTCACTTTCACACTTTAAAAGGCTCGGGTCGCATGGTGGGTGCGAAGTCTGCGGGCGAGTTGGCATGGACGGTTGAAGATACTTTAAACCGTGTGCTTTCGGGTACGGTAACACTCAATACTGATATTCAAAAATACGTAAAAACTGTTTTAAATATTTATCAATACAAGCTTTATCCAATTTTTAAGCAAGTCGGTTTAATTGATCTTGATTTACGCCCATTGGTGCTTTTAGGACAACAATTACAGCAAAACCAAAGTCCTGAACCTGCATTGGAAGAGTTGCTAGTTCTTGCGGATCAACTGACTGCAACTGATATGCCGACAGGACTAGAATTGGCGGATGCTGCAGTTGAATCATCAGAAGATGTAATGACTGCTGAAGAAATGCCACAGACAGAAGTTGCACAAGAAGCGGCTGCTGATGCGAGTCTATTGGCTGAAACTCTGGCTATTTTTGTAGAAGAAGCTGAAGAGCATTTAGCGACCATTGATCAGTTCTTGGCGCAAGATCAGATTCACTCACAAGACTATAATGGCTTAATCCGTGCTTTACATACACTGCGCGGCAGTTCGTCTATGGCGCAAATTGATCAAGTTTTTCAAGCCAGTTCTAAAGTTGAAAACTTGTTTAAAACGTTTGTACAAGATGAAATTGAATCTACATCAAAAGAAACTGCGCTGTTGGTGCAATATGCAGAATTTGTCCGGGATTATCTGCATGTACTTCGTCAAGGTCACTGTGATGGTTTAGATGTAATCTATGCAACTTTTAATAAAGCATGGGATAGCTACGGCTTTAGCACCAGCGATACAGAAGACTCTAATCCTCAAGGTTTAGTATCGAAGCTAATCGAACTGAATATTGATCGTTTACTTGATGCCGAATTTGAATTTGATAAATTGGCGCAAGCGCAATTCCCAAGCTATTTAGAAGAACTCAGCGCACAAGCACAATTATTGGTAGAGCATACCGATAACCGTGCGTCTGTGGGTATCCATCAATTTACTGAAGAACTTAAAGCCGCTTACGACAGTGTTTTAGCCAAGCCAATCTTGCTTAACTCTGAATATGGTTATGAGTTATTTGCACAGGCGCACCAAGAGTTTATTCATTTATTCGATACCTTGGCTGCGGGACAGCGTGTTACGGTTACAGAAGACATTCAGAAAACCTTAAATGACTTAACTGCATTTGTGCAGCAAGACATTGATGCAATTGCACTTGAAGATGCTGAAACATCAGTGAGCGACAATGCTGTAGAAACAACAGTTGTTGCAGAACCTGAAGCTGTGCCTGCTGCAGTTGCTAGCGAAAATTCGGGCACAGTGAATTTGGCGCAATTGTCACAACGTATTGCATCAGATCAACAAAACATGCATGCCGATGATGCCAACAAAGACTTCGATCCTGACTTGCTGGATATCTTCTTGGAAGAAGCAGAAGAGCTTTTGGTGGGTATGGATGAAGATGTCAATACTTGGTCAAAAGACGCCAGCGATACTTCGGCGTTAAATAACTTAATGCGTTATTTGCACACTTTAAAAGGTGGTGCAAATATGATTTCTGCGACGCATATTGGTTTAATTGCACACAACCTTGAGTCGATTTACGAGCGTATCATTAACAACCAAATTGTTGTTTCACCTGCGTTAATTCAAATTATTCGTTTGGTGCAAGATGATATTGCAGACCGTATTCAGACCATTCGTGATGAGCGTGTGGACTATGCTGCGCCAGAGTCGATTGCAATTTTAGGCAACATTGTTAGCTTGGCACAAGGCGATGCAGATGTGTCAGTTGCAAGTGCGACAACCGCAGCGCAGCCTGAACAGACTATTGAGGCAGTAGAAGAGGTTGATGCACAGCCTGAGTTGGCGGTAGAAGCGTTGCAAGATACAACTGCAGATTTAGCTGAAGATGACGCAGTTATTGCTGATGATGCACATTTTGAAGACGCTGCTGCTGCGGCATTTGAGCCGATCACAGAAACTGTAAGTCTTGAAGCAAGTGCTGAATCTGAAGATGAGCAATTACATTCAATTGTGGTTGAGACTTTCAGAGAAGAAGCGGAAGAAATTTTGGATGCTGCAGATCAGCGCTTGAAACAATGGTTTGAGCAGCGTAGTGACCGTAGTATCTTGCTTCAATTACAACGTGCGGCGCACAGCTTAAAAGGCGGTGCACGTATGGCTGAAATTGAGTCTGTTGCGCAAATCGCCTATCAACTTGAAAGTGCCTTTGAACAGTTTGCAGTGCATCAATTTAACTCAAATGTTTATGATGCCTTGTTGCAAACCACGTTGGCATGGTTGCGTGATGCAATTTTCAAAGCAGATTACAGCAATTATGACAGCTTAAAATCTAGCTTGTCGGCGATGCAGTTTGTAGATGTATCTGCGCAATTGCCCGAGCGTTTAACGCATACCGACTTGTTATCGCCAAGCCGTAGTTATGAGTTTGTTCAGGGTGATGGTACAGAGCCACCTGCAATGTCGGGTGAGTGGGGCGAAACCACACAGCTGGATAATAGCAATGAGATGATTCGTATCTCTGCCGATTTAGTCGAGAAGATGATTGACTTGTCAGGCGAGAACTCGATTAACCGTTCACGTATTGAAATGGAGCTTGGGCAACTAGGCGGTACGTTGAATGAGATGGAATTGGCGATTAAACGTCTTGCCGATCAGTTACGTCGAATGGAAGGCGAGCTGGAATCGCAAATTATTGCCAAGCATGGTTCTGAAAACTCACGTTATGCAGACTTTGACCCATTAGAGATGGACCAATATTCATCGTTGAATCAGTTGTCTAAATCTCTGGCGGAATCTGCATCGGACTTGGTGGACTTTAAGAGCACCTTGGCTGAAAAAATTCGTGATGCCGAAGGTTTGTTATTACAACAATCACGTATTCAGGCTGAAATTCAAGAAAGCTTGATGCGTACACGCCTTGTACCATTCTCACGTTTATTGCCACGTTTACAACGTATTGTGCGTCAGACTTCATCGACCTTAAACCGTCCGACAGAACTGGTGGTTTATAACACTGAAGGTGAATTAGACCGTACCATTCTAGAGCGTTTGGTGACACCGTTTGAACACATGCTGCGCAACGCGGTCGACCATGGGATTGAAGACCCTGCACAACGTGCTGCAGCCAATAAACCTGAAGTTGGTAAAATTGAACTGAACATTACCCGTCAAGGCACAGATGTTGTGGTGACTTTTGTGGATGATGGTAAGGGTATTGATGATGCCAAGATTAAAGAAAAAGCATTGAGCTTAGGTTTAATCAAAGCCGATCAGAATTTAGATAAAAACGAAATTCTGCAATACATTTTCCACCCAGGCTTTACAACAGCACAATCGGTTACACAAATTTCAGGTCGTGGCGTTGGTTTAGACGTGGTGCAAAGTGAGATTAAGGCGCTCGGCGGTCACGTTTCTGTAGATTCAACATTAGGTCAAGGCACAACCTTTAGTATTCGTGTACCAACGACGGTTGCGGTATCCGATGCCTTAATGGTTAAAGTTGGTGATCAACAATTTGCTGTACCGTTGGCGCAAATTGACCGTATTGTACGTATTGCACCAACCACTTTGGAATCTTACTTCAACAGCAATGAAGATTTCTTCCAAATTGACAACCAGAACTACAAGTTACGTTACTTATCTGAGTTCGTTGGCAATCAGCCATTACCGCGTTTAAGCCATGTGGGTCATTCACTACCTGTTCTGTTAATTAAAGGCAGCACAGGTCAAACCATTGCTTTACTAGTCGATCAGTTGATTGGTTCGCGTGGTCAAATTGTTGTGAAACCAATTGGACAACAGTTCTCAAGCATTGGTGCAATTGCAGGCGCAACTATTTTGGGTGATGGTCAAGTTTGTTTGATTTTGGATGGTCAGAACATTGCCCGTCAAATTCTTGCAACGCAACGTACTAAACAAGCCAGCGATCAACGTGATAGCCAACGTCGTGATACACGCCGCTTAATTATGATTGTGGATGACTCAGTCACCGTACGTAAAGTAACTTCACGTCTGCTTGAGCGTCAAGGTTATGATATCGTGACTGCTAAAGATGGTGTCGATGCCATGGAGCAGCTTGAAAACGTCAAACCTGACTTGATGTTACTGGATATTGAAATGCCACGTATGGATGGTTTTGAGGTGACTAACCTTGTGCGCCACCACGACATGCATAGCAATCTGCCGATCATCATGATTACGTCACGTACAGGTGAAAAACACCGCGAACGAGCGTTTAGCTTAGGTGTGACGCATTACATGGGGAAACCGTTCCAAGAGGCAGAATTGCTTGCCAATATTGAACAATTATTAGCAGTCAGTCAGGGGTAAACGATGAGTCAGACGAATAGTCCAAATTTACTCGGGCAAATCAGTCAGCAAGAGCTGCAACATTTAATTACCGTATCTACCGGTTTTATTGATGCTTATATTGTTGAATGTCATGGTAAACAACCGATGCTGATACCTCAAAATATTGTGTTGTCAGCGCTGGATAACGCCACTCAAGTTAAAACTGTGGAATGGCACGAATCGCAATTGCCTGTTTATGCAGTCAATGACCCAGAGAAAAAAATGGGCGTGGCACTGGTCATTGAAGGTGATGAAATGGAGCAGCGTTTTGCTTTGATGTGCAATGAAATGCCTAAAACACTGCGCTTGCGTATTTCTGAAGTAGTGGATGATGACCAACAAACCACGACTGATCCTGCGGTATTCCAATATGTCCGTATGGGTGAGCAGGTCTTTCATGTACCAAATTTACAATACATTCAAGAAAACTTGACGGCTTAAACGCAATTTTCTCCGTTGTAAAATAGAAAAGGAACTCAAATAGAGTTCCTTTTCTGCTTCATACAACTAATCTTATTGGATTTAAGTTAGTAATCCTTCCAAAATCTGTTCATAAATTTCTGCCAATGGCTCTAAATCAGCCACATCAACATGCTCGTTAATTTGGTGAATGGTGGCATTGAGTACGCCTAACTCCAACACTTGTGCACCTGTCGGCGCAATAAAGCGACCATCAGATGTACCGCCACTGGTCGATAATTCTGTTTCAACACCTGTGACATTGCGAATGGCTTGACGTGCAGCATTAACCAATTCGCCCACAGGGGTTAAAAATGGCAAACCTGAAAGCGTCCACTCGATTTCATAATCCACTTGATGGCGATCTAAAATTTCCAAGACACGTGCTTTTAGCTCATCTGCAGTCACTTCAGTCGAATAACGGAAGTTAAAGGTCACCGTCATGTTACCTGGGACAACATTGGTCGCACCTGTTCCTGCTTGAATATTTGAAATTTGAAATGAGGTGGCAGGGAAGTATTCATTGCCATGATCCCACACCGTTTCACACAGTTCCGAAATCGCTTTAGACGCGGTATGAATCGGGTTAATTGCCAAGTGTGGATAAGCCACATGACCTTGTTTGCCTTTTACAGTCAAGACACCATTGAGCGAACCGCGACGCCCATTTTTAATAATATCGCCTAATTTATGGGTACTTGAAGGTTCACCTACCAAACACCAAGTCATTTTTTCCTGACGTGCTTCTAAAGTTTCAACGACTTTGACGGTGCCGTTAATAGAGGGGCCTTCTTCATCAGAAGTGATCAAAAAGGCAATTGAGCCTTTGTGATCAGGATGTTTGGCGACAAAGCGTTCAGAGGCAACCACCATGGCTGCCAATGCGGTTTTCATGTCGGCACTGCCACGACCATAAAGTTTGCCATCACGAATTTCAGGTACGAATGGATCGGTATTCCATGCGTCTAAATTGCCAGTTGGTACAACATCGGTATGACCTGCAAAGCAAAAGACTGGTGCTTCCGTACCTTTACGCGCCCAGAGGTTATCTACATCGTCAAAACGCATAGATTCAATCTTAAATCCAATTTTTTCTAAGCGTTCTGCCATGAGGTTTTGACAGTTGTGATCGACAGGAGTGACAGACGGTTGGCGTAAAAGCTGAAGGCTTAAATCCAGAGTAGCAGAAGAGGTCATGAGAGTTTCAGACGTTTATCAAGAGTAAGTGCTAATAATAGGGGAATAATGCAACAAAAGTGAAATTTTAGCGTGAAAAAACCTTGTCCGAGAACAAGGTTTTTTGTGGTTTTTGTGAAGATATTCCTGAAATACTCAGAATTATTTGCGAATTTCTTGTTGGGTTTTTTCAGCAGTATTACTCACCGCATGACCTGCAGAAGATACGTCTTCGCCCACGCCTTTAATTGTATTACAACCCGTTAAAACAAAGGCTAATAGTAGTGAAGTCGCTAGAATTTTTTTCATGATCATCTCCAATATGTTCTAGATAGATTATTTTGATGTGTTTTTTAGCTTAGGAAATAAACAGAATAATAAATAGGCAACTTTTATGGTGCTTACGTAATAAAATGTTGAAACTGGTATTCAGCGTGTTAATGGTGGATAGCTAATCAGCGGTGCAGCACGATACATATAAAATTGTGAATGTGCCGCCCGATAATACAAGCCATCTCCCCACCATTGATTAGGATGGCTACTGGCTTGAGCATTTTGACAAATCCATTCATGACGTTGCAGGCGATAAAACTGTTCTGTTTGTGCAGGAATATCACTCCCCCAAAGACCTAAACGACGAGCGCGATTAACCCAGTATGGCACAAGTGTTGTAGATGATTGTGCCAAGTGATGTATGGTGAAATACAATTGTCCTTTGAGTACAGCAAAACGGCGTTGAATCGGCACATCCAAGGCTTGTTTAAATTGAAATTGCTTTTGACTAAAATGATTCAGTTTACGCGCTAAAGTATCGGAGCGGTTTAAACCATACCAGTGTGCCAAAGAGCAATCCGCTTCGGCTAAGTAGTATTTTAATGCGACTTCCCAGTGTTCAACCTGCTGCGTGTCATGGTTGTGCAGTAAAAAATCCAGTTCACCCACAGTTTTAGCACCATCAATAATTTGAATACTGTGCCCCAATAATTCGAAGGGATGATAGTCACGATCACGCAGCCAAAACCACATCAACATTTCAAAGCGTAAGCCTAAACGGGTACTTTTCAGTTGATTTAAAAAATCGTACACCGCTTCGGGATGTGAATCTAAATAGGCTAAACGTGATTGATAAGCGTGATAATGGTGTTGCCAAAAAGTATCTGAATGGAATTCAAAAGTATGTTGAATGGGCAATTGCTCAGGCACAGCACATAAAATATTCGGACTTGCCACACTAAAAGCCAACTGACGGATAAGCGGGGTTTTGTAGGTCAGCCATACTTCGGGCAGAAGCTCGGGTTGATGCAACTCAATCATTATGAATCCATGCTGAAAAATGCAGAATTACAACGGAAAATTAAAAAACGCTTTATACTACCGCAATTCGTAGTTTAGGACAGTGGTATGCAAAGCTTGTTATGGCGAAGTTTAGTGGTGATCTTTGTCATCCTTGGCTTTATTGGTGCATTGTTGCCGGGTATGCCTACTACAGTTTTTTTGATTTTAGCAGCTTGGGCATCGTCACGCGGTTGGCCGCAAATGGACAACTGGTTACTGAATCATCCTAAATATGGCAGTACACTCAGAGATTGGCGCGCCAATGGTACTGTACCGCGTAAAGCCAAATGGTTTGCAACGATCATGATGAGTATTAGTGCCGTGATCATGCTGTTCACAACTGCGCCCGTTGCGGTCAAAATTTTTACCAATACCACCATGTTGGTGGTGTGTATTTGGTTGTGGTTACGTCCTGAACCACAGCCGCCCACGAAAGAAGAAGAATAGGGTAGCGCAATGTCTTTTTTATACACACAAGCAGATATTTTGATTGATTTAGCCGAGCAAACTTTATATTTGCCGAAGCATCAGAAACTCTACGTCATCTCGAGTGGTGTGAATGGCATTGGTGAAACTGAAAATAGTGGTAAAACACCACGTGGCTGGCATGAAGTCGCTTTAAAATTTGGTGAAAATGAACCTGAAAATGCAGTATTTATTGCGCGTCAACCGACAGGTGAAATTTACAATTTAGATTTAGCTGAACAATTTCCTGAACGGGACTGGATTTTAAGCCGCATTTTATGGCTCAGTGGTTTGCAAGAAGGTTTTAATCAAGGCATTGGCTGCGATACTTTTCAGCGCTATATCTATATACATGGCACACCAGACACAGAACCGATGGGAATTCCTGCATCGCATGGCTGTATTCGGATGCGTAACCACGATATTTTAGAATTGTTTGAACTGATTCCAGAAAAAGCCTTGGTTTATATTTCTGAACACAAGCTAGATTTAAATAGCTTAGGGTTGCTTGGTTGATGGTGCGTTGATGGTGCGAGTCAATTGAATAAAGTTGTATTCATCGCAACATAAAAAACCAATACATTGAGCAGGTAGAGTGCAACGCTAACAAGTTGAAAAGCACATTAATTTTGCTTGAAAACTAAAATAACTTGCAGAATTTGTTTGTTTTTATAGCGGATCACCTATTTTTTAATCACTCAGTCACAAAAAACTGAAAACAAGCCGAAAAGCGTTTGACAGGCGGTAAAGATTCTCTATAATGCACCTCACAAACGATAAAGACGTTAAGGGCGCTTAGCTCAGTTGGTAGAGCGTCTGCCTTACAAGCAGAATGTCGGCGGTTCGATCCCGTCAGCGCCCACCAAGCCTTTACGTTATAGATTCTTACGTGCAGCGGTAGTTCAGTTGGTTAGAATACCGGCCTGTCACGCCGGGGGTCGCGGGTTCGAGCCCCGTCCGCTGCGCCACTTAAGATTCTTTAACCATTGTTTGTACCACAATAGTGACTTTGTGTAAGTGCAGCGGTAGTTCAGTTGGTTAGAATACCGGCCTGTCACGCCGGGGGTCGCGGGTTCGAGCCCCGTCCGCTGCGCCATTTACATAAATTGCTTTTGAGGGCGCTTAGCTCAGTTGGTAGAGCGTCTGCCTTACAAGCAGAATGTCGGCGGTTCGATCCCGTCAGCGCCCACCAGATTCTTTTGCGATGCAGCGGTAGTTCAGTTGGTTAGAATACCGGCCTGTCACGCCGGGGGTCGCGGGTTCGAGCCCCGTCCGCTGCGCCATTCAAAAGAAAAGTTTAGGTTGCCTGATAGACTTAAACTGAAATGATGCAAAGTTTGACAGTTTTGCAAAATCAGAACAAAATATTGTTTTGATCTTATCAGGGCGCTTAGCTCAGTTGGTAGAGCGTCTGCCTTACAAGCAGAATGTCGGCGGTTCGATCCCGTCAGCGCCCACCATATTTTAGTATTTATGCTTGGCATACATACAAAAAAGACCTTAATTGCTTACGCAATTACCGTTGCAGCGGTAGTTCAGTTGGTTAGAATACCGGCCTGTCACGCCGGGGGTCGCGGGTTCGAGCCCCGTCCGCTGCGCCATTTTTCATTCCCTGATGTGAAAAATGTATTTCAAAGTTCAAGACGACGTTCTTTGCTTGTCTTGCATCATAAAAAATAACGATGTTATTTTTTAATCTTCAGGGCGCTTAGCTCAGTTGGTAGAGCGTCTGCCTTACAAGCAGAATGTCGGCGGTTCGATCCCGTCAGCGCCCACCATATCCTTTCATCCTCCTTTATCTTATATTACTTGCGTATTGCAATAAATTCGCCTAAAATTTTTATTTAATAATAATACTAATATCCGTGACTTATGCGAAATCCTTATCAACGTAAAGCTGCATCTAAGCAAGCAACGCAAACTTATAATGCACAAGATATTTACAAGCAATTTATTGAGACCATTGTGTCTCAGGGGCATGTTTTTGCATTGTATGAAGATGGCTGGGCGCTCTGTGCCACGCCTACAGGGCAACGTGCTTTTGCAATGTGGCAAAATAAAAGTCTGGCAAAACTGTTAATTAAAGACAATTGGGCCAATTATCAAGTCGAAGAAATTTCACTGAAAGATTTTATTGAAAAAGTGATTCCATTTTTACGTCAGGAAGCCACCAATATTTCGATGAATCTAAGCCCAGAAGGGCAGAATGTATTGGTTGCCCCTGAAAAGTTATTGCTTGATCTAAAAAATTATTTGTATCAGGTGTATATGCAAAAACCTGAATTTTTTAAAGATATGCAAATTCCTTTACCACGCTCGATACGTTTGAATTAAGTGATCTGCTTGCTAGATTTTATTTTTAATACTCATTCAGCAGCCAACCACTGATATAAGCAAAATACTCGCGTAACCATGCGTTATAGCGGGTATAGAGTGGTGTCGTTGCACTGAGCATGCTGAACTGTGTGTATCCTTGTCGTTTGGCAATGGCTGCTGCACGTGGTGTGTGAAAGTCGCTGGTGACAATTATAATCGGTTGGGTTTTATCTGTGCCTAATGTATGCAGCAAGGGCTGACTGTTTTTCAAATTAAGTGCCGTACTGGTGCTTTGGGTTTCCAAGATAATGTGTGATGCTGCAATTGCATAACGTTGTTGCAAATAATTAGACATCACCTGTGCTTCAGTGAGTTGTTCCGCAAATGCAGGGCCACCACTAACAATGAAATAACTTTGAGGATGCTCCAAGGCATACGCGGCTGCAGTATCCAGTCGTTTGGCGAGCGTGGGCGATGGTTGTCCATTTTCAATGCCACTGCCGAGTACAATCACCACTTTAGCATTGTTGGTTACAGTATTTTGCTGCTGTGTACTGAAATGAATATAAGTAAAAAAGATCAGCAGGCTGATGCACCACAGCCAAAATACGCCCCAACCGAATTTCCACAGCCAATCTAAGCGTGTATGTTGTTTTAAGTAGCTTTGAATCCAAGTATAGAAAATGGCATAACACAGCAGCATCATGCCTATTAAAACAGGTAAAACGGTGCCGAAATGAATTTTCTTTAAGCTGATGAGATAGGCACCATCCAATACTAAAATTAATCCAATTAGGCTACTCAATATTCTTTTAAATAGACTAAATTGTGTTTGTACGTGACTTGCTTGCATGCCTTGCATAATTTTATTGTACTGTGATGCTGTACAAACAGTATAGCCGAAGCTGCTGAAAAATTTTGCCTCAACTGAATTATGTTTCGGCTGAGGCTATGGATAAAACTTGGGTGAATTGCCAAGTTTTAGCTATAGAGCTACAGCGCAAGCCATTTAAAAAGTGTCAACAAATCCTAATACACATCTCGGCGATAACGTCCTTGCTGACGTAATTGTTCCAGTTGAGTCTCACCCAAAATATCTTTTAAGGCTTGGTCGACATCACTGGCCATGCCTTGAATGCTACCGCAGACATAAATCACGGCATTTTGTTCAATCCAGCGTTTTAATTCTTCAGCCTGTTCGCGTAACTTATGGTGTACATAGACTTTTTCGGCTTGATCACGGGAAAAGGCCAAATCAAGGCGTTGTAGCATACCTGTGCTTTGCCAAGCCTCGATGGTGTGCTGATAAAAGTAATCGTGCGCTTGCTGACGTTCACCAAAAAACAACCAGTTTTGGGTGTAATTCAGGCGGGTACGTGCATGCAATAAGCTCATTAATCCTGCAAGCCCTGTACCGTTGCCAATACAAATAATTGGGCGGTCATCATCAATTAAATGGAAAGATGGATTATTGCGAATGCGTAATGCGATATTTTGCCCAAGTGCAGCATGTGCAGTTAACCAACCTGAACCTAAGCCAAGCTCGCCTTGAGCATCGAATTTTTGACGCACCACAAGTCTTAAAACCTGTTGTGAAGGAATACTGGCAATTGAATATTCACGACTAGGCAAGGGTGAAAGTTGTGCCAATAATTCATCCGCAGTTTTAAATGTCTGAATTGGCGCGGTGAGGTCTTTATCTGCCAAAGCCTGTACTAAGGTTTGCTGACCATCAGCAAGAATTGTATTGGCATCGAGTTGATGCTGTTTTAAAAAGGCGTGAATCCGTGCAGTGCTGTTTTCAGGCTGAATTTCTGCAATATCACCTGCAGACCAATGCACATCATGTTGTGCTAACAGTTCAATATTGAAGGCGGGTGCGCCTAAACTGTTGGGATTTAGCAAGTCACGTTGCTGTAAGGTCCATGTATCAAAAGTTTTTTCGATATGCATACTTGGTAAGTCAAGTTGTGTGACCTGTACCAAAGCCTGATTCCAACGCTGTATGTCTGCAGGATTGGCATTATTTACTTCAATGGTATTGAACAAGGCATGTGCTTGATTACGTTGCAACCATGCAGCAATCGTATGTCCAAAACGGCAGTAATGATCTGCATATTCACGTGAACCTAAAGCCAGTACTGCATAACGCAAATGACTCAGGTCACAGGTTTGCGGTAGGATTTTTTTCACAAAACTTGAGGTCAAATCGGGTGCATCACCTGTGCCATAAGTGCTAGCAATACATAACAGTTGGGTGGTGTTTTTAAGATCTTCAAGGCTGAGATGTTGCAGGGCTTTGACTGTGACAGGCTGATGTGCTTCTTGCAGACTCGTTGCAGTGCGCCATGCCAATTGTTCGGCAGTACCTGTTTGGCTAGCATAGACGATGAGCCAGTGTTCAGCATTTGGGTCAATCTTAAATTGAGTTTGGTTTTGACGTGCAGCAAGAGTCAAACGCTTTTGTTTACGTCGTTTTAAATATAGCATCCAGCCTGTGACGAAAAACAGCGGCATCATCAAGGCAGCAAGCATGGCCAAAAATTGATAAACAGGTCCAAAGAAACTACCGCGATGCACAGGTAGCATACTGCTCATGATTTTTTCATTAAGCTGTTTGTTTGCATATAATTCAAGTTGAGTAATACGTGCTTGTTGATAATCAAAAGTTGCGTTATTGCGGGCACGTTCATGTTGTGGAATGACATCGACAAAGTTAATTTCAATTTCACTATTGGCGTGTTTAGGCACATTAAAAGTGATACTGGAATAATCCTGCCCCAATTGCTGCGGGAAATGTTGCCATGCCTTCGTCAATGCCAGATTGATTTGTGCCTGATCCAGCGTATTCTGCTTGGCTGGTTTTGTAGTGTTTGCGCGGCGTCCTGCAGTTTGTGTTTGCGCAGCCTGATGAAGTGCTTGAGCATTTGAATTTACAGGTTTGTTGCGTCCATCTGCTTGCAATTGCGCTTGTGGTCTTTCCACACCCATGACTTTAAACATGCCATTGCGCCACCACTCATACGACCAATACAGTCCTGTGCATGCCAAAACTAGATAGAAAATCACGACCCACGTGCCCACTACGGCATGTAAGTCCCAAATAAAATTACGTCCTTTTAATTGAGGTTTGAGCGCAAACCATTGTTTAAATGAATGGCGTTTCGGCCAGCGTAGGTAAATGCCACTTAACACAAAGAACAACAACATGAGGGTACATGCGGCTGTAATTTGTTTACCAATAGGCCCTACGGTTAAGTTGCGGTGTAATTGCTGAATAAACTGGAAAAATTCACGTCCCCGAATTTCAGGCAACACTGCTGCCGAGTAAGGATTAATCAGGATATTTTGTCCACGTTTTGCACCTTCTTTCGCAATATTGATGGTTGAAGATGCAGCCGGGTCTTTTGCAACGGTGATGCTATTAATTTTATAGTCAGGTTGGGTACGCTGAAAATGTTGATAAATTTCTGCAGGGCTTAGTTTGGCTTTCTGCTCAACTTGTACCTGATAACTGTTCGGATTCATCCATTTTAGAATTTCTTGTTCGTAGGAATAAATCGCACCTGTCACGCCCATGAGTGACAAGATCAGTCCTGCAGTAATACCAAGGAACCAGTGAATTTGGAAAAAGGCTTTCTTCAGCATAAGCGTTGGTTGTTGAGTATGAATTGTGATGCAGAATAATGCAGAGATGAAGTTAATGCAAATGCTATTTATTCTCATTATCGTTCATTGTTTTAATTTTAAGCAAAAAAAACCTCCATCACAGGGGATAGAGGTTTATTTTTAAATAGGGATATTTAGATTTGCTTGGCTTCGCCTGCAGCTTCAGTCAAATGCTTGCGAATGGTGTTGAACGAAAAGTTCTTGCTGTCCATACGCTTAGGCAGAATATAAGCACCTTGCTGACCTTTTACTTTGAAGTTCATCAAGATAAACTCAGGGGTATTGTACCATTCATACACATCTTTCCAGCCAATTGCACCCACGCCTTCTTGAGCGCCCATTTGCTGACGCATCACGATACCGTGCGGCTGTACGCCTAAACGAATCCCTTTAATTTCTTGAACAGGAAATTCATTCATTTTTCGCTTAACGTACCATTCCAAGCCGTATTTACGCACGAGCAGGTAGAGCACCACACAGACAATGGCAACCCAGCAGAAAATTGTCGAATAATTTTTTAATAGCAGAATGCCTAAAATGGAAAGGGCAACAATCACACCCATAATAATCCATGCTTTCATGCCAATTTTATTGGTACTGCGCCAAATTACCAGTTGTGCGTGACGTTGTTCTTCTTCAGAAACTTCGTAGATCACAGGCTGTAGGGTATAGGCGTATAAACTTTTCGCGGTCATAGTGAAACTAACAAATTTAAAACTATAAAAAGTTTAGCATTAATTGCTGTCATGCAGTGAGTATATTGTCGCAAAATCATGCTAAGGTCGGTGAATACTTGTGCAGCTTAGGGCGAATAAGTAGGCACTGACCGTTTGCAGGATTGTTTATAAAGACGCCAGTTCAGTTGCGTCCTGATCATGTTCGTGGCTTAAACTTTGTTTTAAGCGACTTAATTGTTGCAAGATACTCATCATCAAAGATAATTGCTGCAAAATAATTAATGATTTTTGATCTTCTTCTTTGTTTTGGCTTAAACGCTGACGAATGGTTTGCAACATGTTGTGTGCACTTAAATCTGGCGTTTCATCTTTCAGTAAAGCACCTTGAATATCGTCCATTGCTTGATCGAGCAGTTGCAAGACTTCCTGATCGTCAATTTTGTCACGATGCGCACCAAGTGCAGCAATATAGCTAATAAAGGTGTGATTTAGACACAAGAACTCAAAGGCTTGAGCTTTTTGATTGGGGTCAAAATCAGGTTCGGTGGCGAGTGTTGAAATCAGTGAAGCAACTTCTGCATCGGTATTATGAGCAGCACGGCGCACGACACGATAATTCAAACCGTTGTTGCGTCCATTTTTATATTGTTCAATCACTTCTGCCAAATAGCCACATTGCGCGGTGAGTGAGCGGCGAATCGTACGTGATAAACGACGGAATTTCCAATCGGGGAAGATAAAACTCACGCCAAACCATGCTAGCGCACAACCAATTAAGGTATCGACCATACGTGGCACAGCTGCGGCATAGCCCAAACCTTCTAGGTTAAAATTCATCAGCGCCAAAATGGTCATAAAGGCAGTGGCTTGTGCATATTGTTTACTGCGCAATTCAAAGAACAACATGCCACTAATCACTAAAACCAGTAATTGCCCTTCAACGGACGGTACAAAATATAAAATGGTGTAGCCGACTACAATCCCTGCTAACGTCCCAATAATACGCAAACGTAAACGCCGTTTGGTGGTGTTAAAGTTAGGCTGCATCACAAACAGGGCGGTCAGTAAAATCCAGTAGCCATATTGAATGTTGGTGACTTGCACAAAAATATAGCCAATCAACAGCACAATCGACAAACGAATGGCGTGGCGGAACAAAACCGATTCGGGGGTTAAATGCTGCTTAATCCGAATGACAATATCATCCCAACTTTTTAAGTCATCATCTTTCAGTTGCTGTTCAATATGTTTGGATTTATCCAGTTTAATATTACGTTCGGTTTCAAGGTTACGCAGTTGAGCATCAATTGATTTCAGGTTTTGGTATAAGGCAAACAGTGCATTAATCCAGACTTGGTCATATTGCTGTTCACTGCGCAGTTTTTCTAAAGACTGTTTAAGATTTTCAAAAGCATGTTTAAAACGCTTGTTATGCACATAAGGTTTACGATGCAAAATGCTTTCGCTTAAATCTTTACAGGCTTTGCCTTGAATCGACAAAATACGCTGGAAGCGAAATAAAATATCGCTGTGCTGAAATATTTTCGCCAGTTTTTGATAATCAATATGTGCAGAGTCGGCACGTTCGTGAATGTCTTGTGCGACAAAGTAATACTGTAAGCTACGACGGGTATCTTTTTGCCCGCGGTCACCTTTTAAACGGGTCAGTAAAGCGGTTTTTAAGTCGTTAAAAATCGCAATTAATTTGCCATTTTCAAGTGATAAATCAATGATACTTTGTTGATAACTCGGTGCAGTCATATCCACATCAAATAGATTTGATTTGGCAAATAAAAAATCACCCAAAGAAGAATAACTGAGTGAAAGTTTGTCTTGTAAGGCACGAACAGGGAACAGTAAAAAGCTGATGGTCGAAATTAAGCCGTACCAAATTGCGCCCGAAACCAAAAGCAGCGGCTGCATGTACCAGTCATCAAATAGGTTGACGCCAAGCATGGAATAGACTGACACCACCAAACAGCCATAAGAAATGGTGGCATAACGTCGTCCGAGCGAACCGAGCAAAATTAAGACAATACACGACAGGATTAAGCCTGTAGCAAATAAAATAGGATGCGGAAATAAAAACTGAATTGATGTGGCGGTAACAAAGAAACCAATATAGGTATAGAGCTGATTGACAATACGCACCGAAAAACGGTCATCAATATCACTCAAACCTGCGGCAAGCACACCTAAAGTTAAAGGAATAGTGGCAAGCTGCATCCCCATAAAATAGGGAACAAAAGCAGTTCCCGCAAATGCAATGAGCATGCGGATGTTATACATAAATGTGGTGTTATAGGTCGCTTGTTTGAGCTTTATCAGCCAAGGTTTCAACATCATTCCTTTAAGTAAACTTTTCTGTCTAAACAGAGATTTATGCTGCAAGATGAAGGTTTGCGTACATTGTAACTGTAGATGAGATGTTTAGAGTACCTAATATGTGAAAATTCATCTTTGATCACAACAAATCATACTATGGAGCGTGTAAGCTTGTCTGTACATCTGTCATTTCATCATAAAATATGAGCATATCGAAAACGCTGCCAAGTTCAAGCAGTACGCCACCATCTGCGCAACAACCCAACATGCGGCAATATTCGACTGCGTGGATTTTATTGTTGGCGTTATTGACTTCGCTTGGGCCTTTATCGATTGATATGTATTTGCCTGCCTTGCCCGTTATGGCAAGCGAGTTTGGCGTATCGACCCAAATGGTCGCAAACAGTTTGCCTGCCTACTTTTTAGGTTTGGCATTGGGTCAACTGATTTACGGGCCGCTGAGTGATCGGATTGGACGTAAGCCGCCTTTATATTTTGGCTTGGCACTATTTTCACTCGCCAGTATGTTGTGTGTGTTTGCACAAAATGAATGGGGACTGATTGCTGCACGTATTTTGCAGGCTTTGGGTGGCTGTGTGGGTGTGGTAATTGCACGAGCAGCTATTCGTGATCGCTTGGATTTGCAAACATCCGCTCAAGCTTTTTCGAGCATGATGATTGTGATGACCATTGCGCCCATTATTGCACCTACGCTGGGCGCATGGGTACTTAGATGGATGAATTGGCAAGCTATTTTTGTAGTGCTGACCTGCGTTGGAATTATTTGCTGTTTATGTGTGCGCTTCTTTTTTAAAGAAACTTTGGCGAAAGAACGTCGTTTAAATTTGAACTTTCAGCAAGTACTGACCTTATATTTTGCCATTTTAAAAGATCGTGATTTTCGTTTTCCAATGTTGGCAGGCTGTCTGACTGGTGGGGCATTGTTTTGCTATATCAGCGGTTCAAGTGCAGTCATGATGGATCAATATGGCTTGAGTGAAACAGCTTTTGCTTATGTGTTTGGTGCCAATGCGATTGGTATTATGCTGTTTTCGACCCTGAATAAAAAAATCAGTGGCAAATTGGGTGTGTTACAACGCTTAAAATTGGGCAGCATCATTCAACTGAGTGGTGCGGTCATTCTACTGCTTGCAGGTAGTTTGGGGCATGCACCTTTGGCATTGGTGATGGTCGGTTTATTTCTTGCTGTGTCTGGGATTGGTTTTACAGGCCCGAATGCTATGGCACTGGCAATGGCAAAACAGGGCGCACGTGCAGGAACAGCCAGTGCGGTCATGGGCAGTGTGCAATTCTTTTGTGGCTTGATTGGTGGGGTGTTACTCAACTTTTTAACAGGTAGTGCTTTGCTGAATATGGCTGTATTAATGCTGCTATTTATTGGGTCTGGAATGTTCGCCGTTTTTCATATTTTACAACCGCAACCAGACTGAGTTAAGGTCAATACTTTTTCAAATGGTGATTTTTTCGTAAAAATCTGGCTTTTAGGCAGAACCGAAATATATACAATAGTCTAATGGTGGTGTAAATACTTGAATAATCAACCTATTTAAAGTATTGAATTTTATATGGTTTAATTGTTTAAATCTGTAATTATGATTAATTGTGATTTCTTATTCGGGAAAACTGATTTTAATAAACGTCATAACTTGATAGATTGAAGCCTGTAATAAATGACACAAATTGTAATATTTTAAATATTTGGGTGTCTTGGACTATTTGGCAAAAGTGTTTTGATTTTTAAGCCATTTTTATAATTCGATGTGAAATCGATAGATGACGAACAAAATCATCATGCACGGATGCAGCGTTGTTTTATTTTGGAGAGATAAATGAGTCAATTACTCAACGGTCAGTTTATGATCAAAGGTTTAGCTATTGCCGTTACAACTTTAATGGTAAGTACTGCACACGCAGCAAAAACTGAGCAACAACAAATTCAAGAACTTCGTCAAGAAGTTGAAGCGTTAAAATCGTTAATTCAGCAACAACAGCAAGTACAACAACAGCAGCAAACTCAAATTGCCCAAGTACAACAGGCGAAGCCTGCTGCACCTGCAAGTGCATTAAGCAGTTTAAAGTCTAAATCTGGTGCAGATGTTTCTATTTATGGTTCGATCCGTGGTGATGCAAACTATATTATTAAAGGTGCAGATAGTGACTTTAACTCAGCACATACAAGTAAAGAAGAAGCAAGTGACAAATTACGTGCTACCGCAAAAGTTACTCGTTTTGGATTAGATTTTAATACGCCAATGGGTGACAACAAGCTAGGTGGTAAAATCGAAGTTGATTTTGCAAGTTCTGATAATGACAAATCAGAAAACTTACGTATCCGTCATGCTTATTTGACTTTAAACAACTGGTTATTTGGTCAAACTACATCGAATTTCTTGTCAAATCATGCACCAGAAATGATTGATTTTGCGACTAACATTGGTGGTGGTACAGCACGTGTGCCGCAAGTACGCTACAACTATAAATTAGCGCCTGCGACACAATTATTCGTTTCTGCTGAAGAAGGTAATAGTTCTGGTACTGATATTACTTATCGTGTACCAAATTTAACGGCAAAAGTGACTCAAGCTTATGCAGAAGGTAAAGGTTCCGCTTCTGCACGTGCATTGGTAGAACATTATAAAGCTACTTCTGGTGATGATAAAACAGGTTGGGGGGTGGCTGCAGGTACCAACTACCAAGTTTCAGAACCATTAAAAGTGTCTGCTGATGTATCTTATGTACAAGGTAACAGCAACTACTTATATGGCAATAACTCTGCGTATGTACTTGATGCTAATAAGAACATTGAGCAAAATGAAGCGATTGGTGTACAAGTGGGCGCAACTTATAAGTTCTCACCACAACTGCGTTCAACTTTAGCTTATGGTGCTTTATTTGCAGATGATGGTACAGACTATGCGCGTTTAAATGATGGCGCTAACGAGAAAGTACAACAAGCGTGGATTAACTTTATCTATTCACCTGTAAAACCAGTTGATTTAGGTATTGAATATATTAATGGTGAGCGTGAAACCTTCAAAGGTCAAAAATTCAGTGATGACCGTGTAGGCTTTATGGCACGTTATAGCTTCTAAGTTTCAGTACTTTTAGCGAAAAAAAAACAGAGCTTAATATTAAGCTCTGTTTTTTTATGATTTAAATTTATGAAATTAATTCAATAACTTAAATTTTATCCACTTTTATAAAATGCTGTAACTTTCACTTATAGCTTAAAACAATCATTAAAATTTATAGAAAAAATGTAGAAAATAGCAGCTTTTTGTCAAAAAAAATGCATAATGATCGACCTTTAATCTTGCTGTTTTTTATCAAGTGGTTGAATATCTTTATCGGAAGGTATTTATCCACCTCAGATATTTTGGAGCTTATATGAGATTACCTCTCAGTGTTAAGCCGATTCAGTTGTTTGCACTCGAAGTCACCCCGAAAGTGAAATTGCTGTCTTTTGTCTTTCTTTTCTTCTGTTCTAGGCAAACGCAGATGATAACGCTTGAGTGAAACCAAAGGATGGGTTGGCTGAGCGAAATGCGTACCTCTTAAACTTCGGTCAAATACGATACTGTTTACATACTTTGTATTGCGGCATTTTTTAGTTGATTTAGAGTCATAGTGATGCAAATACTTTGGTTTGCATAGACAGTTCTTGATCATATTAAAAATAATCTGCAATCACTATATGGATATTGCCATGGAATTTACTTTTAATGCGTTTTATACGCTGATTGCTGCGGTCATCGTCCTGCTCTTAGGGCGACTTTTAGTCAATAAAATTGATTTTTTAAAACGCTATAATATTCCTGAACCTGTTGCAGGTGGTTTGGTTGCCGCTATTGTTTCATTGTTGGTGAATCAATTTTGGGGTTATAGCATTACCACCAGTAGCGCATTGCAAACTAGCTTTATGCTTATTTTCTTCGCCTCGATTGGTTTAAGCGCGAACTTCACAAAATTGCGTCAGGGCGGAATCGGTTTAATTATTTTCTTGATTGCAATTTCCACATTTATTGTGGTGCAAAACTTTGTCGGCATTAGTCTTGCAACATTGTTAGGTATTGATCCACTAATTGGTTTAATTGCTGGTTCGATTACTTTAACTGGCGGTCATGGTACGGCAGGAGCATGGGGTGAAATTTTAGAAACCCAATATGGTATTCAAGGTGCTTTAGCGCTAGGAATGGCAAGCGCAACCTTCGGTTTGGTTATTGGTGGCTTAATTGGTGGCCCATTGGCTAAAACTTTAATCAACCGTCATCAATTGGCTGTACCACGTACCGATGAACAAAATGAAAAACGCGATAATACACCTGCGGATCAAGATTCCAATGAGTTTATTCCATTTGAATATCCGCATCAGGTGCGTTTAATCACAGCAGATAATGCAATTACCACTTTGGGTTTATTTGCAGCGTGTTTGGCATTTGCCGAATTTATGACAGGCGTTGCCAAAGGCAGCATGTTTGAATTGCCAACTTTCGTTTGGGCATTGGCGGGCGGTGTGATTCTGCGTAATGTTTTAGAAAGTATTTTTAAAGTCAATATTTTTGACCGTGCGATTGATGTGTTTGGGAATGCATCTTTATCGTTATATTTGGCGATGGCGTTGTTGTCACTCAAATTATGGCAATTGGCCGATTTAGCAGGTCCTTTAATGGTGATTTTAGGTGCGCAAACGCTCACAATGGCGTTATATGCTGCTTTTGTGACCTTCCGTATTATGGGGAAAAACTACGATGCAGCCGTGCTGGCAGCAGGACACTGTGGTTTTGGGATGGGGGCGACGCCAACAGCAGTCGCCAATATGCAGGCCATTACCAATATGTATGGTCCATCTTATAAAGCGTTCTTGATTGTGCCGTTGTGTGGTGCATTCTTTGTCGATTTAATTAACGTTGCGGTGATTCAATCTATTCTAAAATTCTTTGGTGGCTAAGCTCCAAAGCATTCAGGCTTGATTCAGTCATCCACAAAAAATGCCAGTTCAATTGAACTGGCATTTTTATTTGATCGATAGCATTTTTATTTTAAGCCATGAAATGCAAGAATGCTGTATAGACCAGGAAACTACCAATTAAACTGAGCCAAACAGGTAGTTTGGATTTTAATAATCCAATCACCAAAACAATAAACAGCAGATCAGCAATACTCAAAATATGACGCTGTGCCATTTCGAGCACCATATACAGCAGCAAGCCGACTACCGCTGCACTAATCCCTGTAACCGCATGACGAATAGAGGCTTGCTGCATCAACCAAGACCAATAAGGCAGGGTGGCAAATACCAAAAAGAAAGACGGCAGAAAAACCGCCAACGTGGCTAAAGTCGCATTCAGCAGCATAGATTCTGTCATTGTAATCAAACTGCCCAAATATGTTGCAAAGCTGAACAGTGGGCCAGGCACCAATTGCGCCATGGCATAACCCAAATCGAACTGTTCTGTACTGACTAAGCCTGTGCTAACAAAATCTTGATGCAATAAAGGCAAAATGACATGCCCACCGCCAAAGACCAAAGATGCGGCTTGATAGAAACTTAAATTGGCTGCATAGAGTAATTGAGGTTGCAGCCAGTTTAGACCTGACAGCACAATAAAGGGTGCAACAAAAAGTACTGCCCAAAATACAGCATAACGACGATGTTTGAGTAAATGTGCCGCAGTAAAATGCGTATCTGTCGCCGTTGTATTGGTGGATGATTGTGCAGCAGTTGGTGCTGCGCGTTTCGCCATCCAAATGCCAAAACAAGCTGCAATCAGAATCACTAAAACTTGATTGAAGCTCAAGGGCATCAGATAAATAAATAGGGCAGAAGCAAACATTAAGGCATATTGCCAAACCGTTTTACAAAAACTACGCAACATTTGCCAAAATGCCCAAGCCACCACGGCCAATACGATCAGTTGAATACTGTGAAAGCTATTTGACGACAGTACATCTAAATATTGATGTCCCAAAACTGCAACCAAAGCCATAAACAACGCTGAAGGTAGGGTGAAACCCAACCAAGCTAGGACTGCACCCCAATAGCCTTTTTGCAAATAACCAATCGCTAACCCCACCTGACTACTAGTTGGGCCAGGTAAGAGTTGTGCAAGTGCGACAATTTGTGAATACTGGGATTCATCTAGCCATTTGAGTTGATGCACAAAACGCTGATGGAAAAATACCAAATGCGCTGCAGGCCCGCCAAAAGACAGACAGCCTAATTGCAGAAAAATCCAGAATAATAAGGAATAAGAAGGTGTTGGCATATAATTTTAGACAGATTCGACTTGTGCGCCACTGTAGTGGCTAGACGTGACAGTTTAACGAATTACTACAAGGATCGGTTAAAATAATAGATAGACTATGGGCGGTCATGCAAGGCGAAACAAATAGCATCAGTGGCATGGTTAAGATGGTTGCTGTATCAAGTTAGCTGATCAACCTTGTCACGATTGGCGGTGAAATATCGACTGAAACCTATGGATTCAAGAAGGTCATTATGAAAATTGGGTATGTATCTCTTACAGCATTATTGATGGTGGGATGTCAGGCAGTGCCATCACAGCAGCAATTTTCGACTCAAACTTTACTTGAGTCGCAGCCCGTGGTTGAAGCAGAGTCACGCCTGAATCAAATTGATTTTCGTCAGTTAAAACAACAAAAAAAAGGTCCAGTTGTCGCCTTGGTTTTGGGCAGTGGTGGCGCACGTGGTTATGCACATATTGGGGTGATTGAAGTACTTGAGCAGTACGGTATTCATCCTGATTTTATTGTGGGCAGCAGCGCAGGCAGCATTGTCGGTTCAATTTATGCCAGTGGTAAAAATGCACAGCAATTACGTGAAATTGCCATGAATATGAAAGCCAATGATGTGCGGGATGTGACTTTAGATTTAAAAGGCTTTTTTGATGGTAAAAAAGTTGAAAATTATGTCAATGCACAAGTCGATCAACTCCGTTTGGAGCAATTTAAAATCCCGATGTACGTGGTGGCGACTGAATTAAAAGAAGGCAAAAAAGTCGTATTTAATTATGGCAATACGGGGCAGGCAGTGCGTGCGTCAGTGTCTATCCCAAGTATGTTTGTACCTACTAAAATTGCAGAACATGAATATGTCGATGGTGGTTTAGTGAGCCCTGTACCTGTCAAGGTTGCACGCGATTTAGGGGCAGATATTGTGATTGCCGTGAATATTTTGGCGCAGCCTATTCATACTGAAACCAGTAATGTGTGGGGATTGTTTAACCAAAATATTAATATTATGCAAAAGCATTTGGCCAATGAAGAATTGAAACTGGCAGATGTGGTCATTCAACCTGATTTACGTGAAAAAGCCCATATTTTTGATGTAAAAGGGCGCGAAGCGACTATGCTGGCAGGTGCAGAAGCAACCGCAGCGCAATTAAATAAAATTGATCAGGTCTATCAACAGCATCATTATGCGCATGGGCATAGAATTGTAGACTATAAAGTGAGTAATACTTTTGGGCTTTATGGACAGTTTAAATAGCTGTCCAGATCCTTCATTTAGGTCAATTCAATGAAATCAACAGATTTAACTTAAGTCTAATTAGGTGCTTGATAAAAATAACTTTAATGTTAGATTGCTTAGATTTATTCTTTGTAAGTATTTGATATTATAGTTTAAAAATAAAGATACCCTAAAGATATCTAAATACTGAGATGAGGTATTTAGACTTAAAATCAATTTTTTAGCGTGTTCTTTCGCACTGTTTCCATTTATTCTATGCAGCATTTACTGAATTAGTTTTTTAAGCAGTTTACCAATTGAACATGCTTCCAAGACAGCCTAACTTTTGTGCTTCAGGACTTTAAAACTTTATAAAAAATCGAGGGGATACTTCATGCACAGCTTTGAAATTGGACAGCTGGTGAAACTTGCTACTATGGAGCAATTTATTTTTACAGTGACGATGATTAATCCAGATGGTTCTTATGTGATTGAAGCTGCACTGAGTACTGAACAAACTTTGACTTATAGCAATGTGTCGCAGGAAATGCTGCGCTTGGCTTAAATGTCGCAGCGAAGTTTGAAAATTTACGGGGAAATTGAACTTTTTTTTGTGTAAATTCGCCGAAATTTGCTTGAATAATCCATTGAATAAAAGATTTTAGATTGTTTTTTGAACACTTGAATCAGGGGGATTCACGTAATATTCAATTTGAACAAATATTCTAAAAAATTAGAAATGGATTAAAAAATAACAGCTTGGGAGTCTTAGTGTTAGTCTTATAATTTTAAATAAATGTTATCATAAACAATATAAATAATAATGATGCAGTTGTTGCCGAAATGAACATTCAAACTTTTATAAACGCGATATAATAATACGCTCATATCTTACTGTCTTTAAAAGAGTCTAGAGAACGCGATGTCACCATTAGATCAAATTGCCCCAGTGTTAGATGACCAGTCAGAATTAACCATGACCGTGTTAATGACACCCGACATGGCAAATTTCTCAGGGAATGTACATGGTGGAACAATTTTAAAACTATTAGACCAAGTGGCGTATGCATGTGCGAGCCGCTATTCTGGTAGTTATGTGGTGACCCTTTCGGTTGATAAAGTGAACTTTAAAGAGCCGATTCATGTGGGTGAATTGGTGACTTTCCTTGCTAGTGTGAACCATGTGGGTCGTACTTCAATGGAAATTGGGATTCGTGTAGAAGCACAAAATATTCAAAAGCGTACAGTGCGCCATACCAACAGCTGTTACTTCACTATGGTTGCAGTCGATGAAAATGGTAAACCAAAACAAATCCCTGCGTTGAAATTAGACAATGACTGGAAGCGTTGCCGTTTTGAAGCAGCAGAGCAACGTAAAGTTGCACGTTTGCAAGAAAATCATCATCCATCTTGCAGCATTTATAAGAAAACTGAACAAAACTAAGTTTTCATCAAATTTAGCTGAAAACCTGTTTGCAATTGTAGACAGGTTTTTTTGTGCCTATTTTTTAATTTTGTCCAAGGCAATATTGATTGGCTTTGTAGATAAACAAAAACTGAGTAAACCGAGAGAGTGGCGGAAAACTCAGTTTTTGTATTCGATTTACATTTTTAAATGTATCTAAGTTTTAAGGCTGTTGCGTCGATGCAGCAGGGGTTTCAGTGCTTGCTTCAGATGCAGGTTGTGCAGCAGCTTGTTCTGAAGCTGGTTCAGCCACAGTTTCCTGCGTTGAAACAACCACTTTTTCCTGTTCTGTTGCTGTCGATTCAGCCTTTGCAGCAAAAGTAGTTGCAGTGGCAAAAGCAAAAGTTGAAGCGAGTAAAATTTGTGTCAATTTCATGGTTTGGCATCCTTATTTAAAGTTTTTCATGAGTAGTAGGGAGTGCTCAGCACAAGCATTAAGTAAAAAAACTTATTGCGGCTAAAGTGTTCAAGTCAGTCATCACCTGATTTGAACGGGCTGAACAGGAACTCATGCTAAAGAGCCAAAGCTATGGGATCAATGCTTGCAACAAAGCAAAACAATGACGGTTACTTGAACCGCACAATGATGATGAATAGGTCGTAGTTTGGTAATTTTTGTTTTAAATATGCAGTCAAATCCAATCAAAATGGCTGTGTTTTCCGCAATAAAATTGCGTGGTTGGCAATAAAACATAATATCAAGCGGCTAAAACTCGTGTATTTCCCCAAATAAGTTGCAGATCATCACGTAATAAATGTAAGCGAATTTTTCAAATCATGATGGTGATAGATGTGCTGAAATGAATAAATTTCAGTGTGTTTAGATTCAGATTGAACTAATCGCTAAACTTGCTTAGCATGCTTGAGTTGTTTGAAATTCAATAAAGTGAGCTTATTTTGAAATTAATTGCACCACAAAAAGCAGTCCCGACGCATATTATTTCTGGTTTTCTCGGTGCAGGAAAAACCACCTTATTGAAACAGTTACTCAGCCAAAAACCAGAACATGAAGTTTGGGCGGTGCTGATGAATGAATTTGGACAAATCGGGGTCGATCAACAACTCTTACCTCAGCAACAGGGTTATCAAGTCAAAGAATTATTGGGCGGTTGCTTATGTTGTAGCAGCCAATTGCCTATGCAAATTGCTTTGTCGCGTTTATTGTCCGAAGCGAAGCCTGACCGTTTATTCATCGAGCCGACAGGTTTGGGGCATCCTGCGCAACTCTTGGAACAACTGACCGAACCACATTGGCATACGCATTTATCGATGCGCGCCTTGGTGACGGTAGTAGATGGTTCGCGTTTGCATGATCAGGCGTGGACGCAGCAAAACCTGTATGCCGATCAGCTCAAAGCTGCACAAATTATTGTGGTATCACATGCAGACCAAATGCAGGCGGCAGATGAGCAAGCCCTCATACAACTACAACAGGAATATCAAGCCTACGCGCAAAAATGGTTGAAAGCAGAACAGGGTCATCTGGCTTTGACCGAAATGGATATACCGTATGTCGGTACACAGCGTAAAATTCAGCCGTTGCTAAAATTGCAAAAGAAGGTCAGCTCTACAAATCTGCAAGAGTCTGCAGAAATCAAACAATTGCCATATCACTATGTCGAAACTGCACAAGGATATGCAGTCGCAGGTTGGAAATTGCCTAAACGTTGGCAATTCGACTTTTATCCCTTATTAGATTTACTCTGTGAACAGCAAGATTGGCTGCGTATTAAAGGAATTTTTTATACCAATCAGGGTTGGAAAAGTTTCAACTTCAATCCGCAGCAATTTAATTATCAATCTACCGATGAAGGCATAGACAATCGGTTGGAAATTATTTATCAAAGCGAGCGTGATTGGGAAAAATTTGAGGCTGAACTATTGGCGTATCGGGTCGATGCTGCTGCGGTTCTAGACTGAAATCTATACGTTATCGGGCAAACGATACAGCAAAATCACAGAAAATCCATTATGCTTAGTGGCAAATTTAAACATAGTTTTAGGAATAGACAATGGCGCTGAAAGCGACAATTTATAAGGCAGATTTGAACATTGCCAATATGGATGTGCATCAATACGGTGACTATCAGCTCACCATGGCATTGCATCCTTCTGAAACTATTGAGCGATTGATGGTGCGTATTTTGGCATTCGCACGTTATGCAGATGAAGCTTTGGAATTTACCAAAGATTTATTTGAAACCGATGAGCCTGCTTTGTGGGAAAAAGACTTAACAGGGCAGTTAATTAAGTGGATTGAAGTCGGTTGCCCAGATGAAGACAAAGTCAAAAAAGCCAGTTCGCGTTGTAAGCAAGTTGCGATTATTGCTTATGGTTCATCGGTAGATGAATGGTACAAACGTAACAGTAAAATCAAAACTTTAAATAATGTTGAAGTGTGGCAACTATCGCCAGCGAGTACCGAAGCCGTTCAAGCTTTATGCGAACGTACCATGCAATTGCAGTTGAATGTAATGGATGGCGAATGGACATTGATTGGCGATCAGGCACAGGCTCAGATTGAGTGGACACAGTTGCAATAACACTTGCACGAGCTGGAAATTATCTTAAACATCGAAGTGTAAATATTTGGAGATGAACATGAGTGCAGAATTAGAAATTATTGATTTGGTGGTGGGTGAGGGGAAAGAAGCGGTTAAAGGCGCTTTAATTACTACGCATTACACAGGCTGGTTGGAAGATGGCACCAAGTTTGATTCATCCTTAGACCGTGGTAACTATTTTGAAACCGTGATTGGTACAGGTCGTGTCATTAAAGGCTGGGATCAAGGCATCATGGGGATGAAAGTGGGTGGTAAACGCAAACTGATCGTACCTGCGCATTTGGCTTATGGTGAGCGCAAAATGGGCAATATCATTCCTGCTAATTCTAATTTGATTTTTGAAATTGAATTGTATGATGTGAAAACACGCGATCAATAAACATCTTTCAACTTAGCCAAACCGCTAGAATTTAAGTCATTCATCCGATGCCAGTAAGGTCTAGCATAAATGACTTAATTTTTTACTTCAAATTTAGTGCAAGAACGATTAGATTAAAAAATAAGCACAATAGGATTTTTGCATTTTTGAATTTCACTCGGATGTGGCACAAGTGTGCATTACTCTTCTTAATTTTACTGTGCAGTGTACTCACACCACCGCGTGTGTTGGCGCAGTATGAGTCTGCACCTGAATCTTACTATCTACATCAACAACTGCTCAATTCTGTTCAATTTACTGAAGATCAATCGAGTATTTTGACTGGGCGATGGTTGTTTTATCCGCAACAATTGATTCAAGAACCCAGTGCGGTACTGGCATCGAATACCGTTGAATTGCCTGCTTCATTTGAAGATTTAATGGGCAATGCCAATACTTACGGCACTTTTATTGGGCACTTTCAAATTCCAAAAGAATTTCTAGGCAGACGTATTGCGATTTGGATTCCCAACCAATATGGCGCCTATCGGGTATTTTTAAATGGCGATCCACTGGTGCGTGTTGGCACAGTCGGTGCAGATGCGAGTAGTCACCAAACCGAAAATGCCCCACGAATTGCATATTTTGTTCCTGAAAGTGAATATTTTACCCTGACCATTCAAGCGTCTAGCTTTCAGAGCTTGCAAGGTGGTTTAAAAAATCCAATGAAAATTGGTTTAAGTCGCACCATCAATCAACAGTATCAGCGTTTGATGATGAGTATTGCCATGATTTGTGGGGCAGTACTTGGTATTGGTTTGTTTACCTTGATGTTTTCGGCATTTAGTCTTGCAAATGGTGGAAAGACCAAGCGTATTTTTATTTTCGGCATTTTTATTGTTTTTCTGGCATTACACAATTTATTTTCTGCACCCTATGCCTATACCACTTTCCTGAATTTAAGTTGGTCTTGGGGAATAAGACTCGAATATTTATTTAGTTTTTTAGCGATTTTATTTTTCCTGAGTTATATGTTTTTGCTCAGTTCGCGCTATTTGCATCGTTGGGTATATAGCGCGGCAATGCTGTTATTGAGCTTTAATATTGGGGTGACGCTGTGGGCAGAACCCACTATTTTTCAGCAGTTGGCATTTTATAGTTCTTTTTTCTTTGTGCTGATTTTGGCAAATTTTGCTTATGGATTTTATCAAACCCTGCATTCAGGAGAGCATTATTCTAGAATCAATTTTTGGGCAGTAATTATTCTGTGTGGCACATTTATTCATGATTTTTTATTAATGCTGAATTTGGTCAATTCCATTCATTTATCTTTTATTTCGACCAGTGTTTATGCATTGCTCATCATGTTTCAGCAGGCACGAAATTATGCCTACCATAACTTACGCATTGAACGCTTGAACCAAAAACTGATTCATTTAAACAGCTCGTTAGATTTAAAAGTGCAGGAACGCACTGAACAACTCAGTCTTTTGAATGAAAAACTGGAAATACAGATTAAAACCGATGCATTAACAGGGGCATATAATCGCCGTGCATTAAATGAAGAAATTCAGCGTTTGTATTTTGAAACCTTGCAAAATAAGCGACATATTTTGGTCTTTGCGATGCTCGATGTCGATTATTTTAAAAAATACAATGATCATTATGGGCACTTAAAAGGCGATCAAATTCTGCAAAACCTAGTTAAAGTTTTACAAGATACTTTGCCTAAAAATGCGTTTGTGGCACGTTATGGGGGTGAAGAATTTGCCATTTTACTGCACGATATTCCGCAACCTGCGATTGCACCACTCATGCAAAAGGTCTTGCAGGCTGTGCGTGATGCAGCTTTTGAGCATGTGGCACGAGAAGACTATAAACAATATGTGACTTTAAGTATTGGTGTAGCGTGGATGACCCGCGCACAAGCATATACGCACGTGGATGATTTTATGAAAGCCGCAGATGCACATTTGTATCGAGCCAAACATGCAGGACGAGATCAGGTGCTCATTCAGACTTAATATGTTGTAGCGACTCTACATGAGTTAAAGATAACTTTGAATTTTTTGTTGGAGTTGTGCGATAGAAACATTGCTCGATAGTCGTTCAACAATTTGCCCATCTTTAAAAATTAGGGTGGTCGGTAAACCAAAGACTTGATAGCGCAAAGTTAAAATTGGAGATTGATCGACATTCACTTTGCCAAACTTTACCGAAGCATCAAAAAGTTGGGCAAGCTGCTCAAAAAATGGTGCATTTTGAACACAAGGCGTACACCACGTCGCATAAAAACGAATCACCGCAACGCCTGTTTCATATTCAAACTCACGGTAATTATTTTCGTTGTATTCCACAATTTCTGACATCACATACTCTTTAATCATAAATAAAAATTTAATCACGCATGAAACACCACGGCATGAGAATTATACCTAAGTTAATCTGGGTTTTAATGCTTTGCTGTTTTATGTTCAAATAGTCAGAATTCATATCAGCATCAAACAATCAGGGATTTGCCATGACACAAAACACAATGCAGCAGATTATTATTACAGAACCAGGTGGCCCAGAAAAATTAGCCTATGAAACGGTTGCAATACCTGAGCCACAAGCCAATGAGGTTTTGGTCAAAGTACATGCTTTTGGTTTGAATCGTCCTGATATTTTACAGCGTCAGGGGCTGTATCCTATGCCTAAAGGCGTGACGCCAGTGCCAGGTTTAGAAGTAGCAGGTGAAGTAGTTGCTGTGGGTGCAGATGTTAGCCAATTTAAAGTTGGTGATGCAGTGTGTGGCTTAACCAATGGTGGTGGTTATGCAGAATATTGTGTTGTACCAGAAAGCCAGACTTTGACAATTCCAACAGGTGTCAGTTTTGTACAAGCCGCTGCGATACCTGAAACATTTTTTACTGTGTGGGCCAATGTATTCCAAATGGGTAAAGCCAAAGCAGGTGAAACGGCGCTGATTCATGGTGGAACCAGTGGTATTGGTACAACTGCTTTAATGCTGTGCAATGCCTTAGGTTTAAAAACCTTTGCAACCGTAGGTTCAGATGAAAAAGTACAAGCAATTTCACATCTCACCACAGCAATTAATTACAAGACACAAGATTTTGAACAAGTGATTAACGAAGCGACAGACAATGCTGGGGTCGATGTCATTTTAGATATTGTTGGTGCGCCGTATTTGGAACGTAATTTAAACTTATTACGTCGTGATGGTCGCTTGGTGTATATCGCATTCTTAGGTGGTGCAAAAGCCAAAGAAGTAAAACTTGGTCAAATTATGATGAAGCGTCTTACCATTACGGGTTCGACCATGCGCGCCCGCAATACTGCAGAAAAAGCTGAAATTACCAAAGGTTTGCAAGAGATCGTTTGGCCATTGTTAGCCAAAGGTGAATGTCTGCCTATGATTTATAAAACCTTTCAGTTTGATCAAATTCAGCAAGCGCATGCCGAAATGGATACAGGCGAGCATGTGGGCAAAGTAGTGGTCGAAGTGATTTAAAGACTCAAATTTAAAATCAACGTACATAAAAAAACTGACCGAGTGTCAGTTTTTTTATGCATATTTTTATAGAAGATTTTAACAAAGATTTTTTGAATCTTTTTTAGCAATTATTTTAATCATAATTACATAAATATTCCTTTAAACTACAATTTAACACAATAAAATTTTTCCAAATAGTCAAATATTAAGGAGGTGTAGGACACACCCTGTCAATAATAAACCTTATCTTTATATTCATTGAATTCATTCTCAAGATAACAAAATGGTTCATGTAAAATAATTTGATAGAGAGAGCAGGCTTATGAAAATTTTATCTGCATATACGCCAAAACACAGTCTACGTGCATTAAAACGGTTACACAAAAATATTGTTCGTCAGCAAATCAATGTTCGGAACTTAAATAAAATGTATCATGCGATGCTACATTTAGAACGCTATATTGACCGCCTCGATCATGATAAACGCGAAAACTTGTATTAAGTGTAAAGAGCAACCTGTTAATTATTTTTTACTAAAAAGTACAAGTGAGTTGAAAAGTTAAACCTGTTATTTATTGGATTATTCATTTGAAATAACGGGTTTTAAATAGACGGTAAAATTCAGGAGAAAAACTAAGGGAACAATAAGAAATTTAAAATAAACAAGGACGATCAAAGCTGAAAGATCAATTTTAAACTGCTGCACTGTAATAGGTGCAGCACTGCCTTGTGTGAACAATTGCTTCGGAATGTGTCGAGCTTTTAGCTAAATTGTGCGAAAATAGCGTTTTGCTATTTTTTGTCCAAGGGCAGTACATGATTGACCAATCTCCTGAATCATTAAGTGATATCGAAATACTCGACATTTTGCAGTCTATGAAAAGTGATGAGCTAGACACAGAGGCAAAAGAAATTATCCGTAATGGTGGGAAAGCAGGTCGTCAGGAAGCGCATAAAGCAGCGTTGGTGGCATTGAATCAGTCATTCGAAAGCAAATTTGTAGAAGCAGTAAGTTTGGCTTTGCAGTTAAACGAAGCACAAATGAAAAAAATCCGTTATAAAAAAGACCGTGTACGTATTTTAAAAGCACGTGGCATTGATTATTTAGCCATTGATGGCACAGAAACTGCACAAGTATTGGCTCAGGTTGCACAAGCGATTGTGCGTGAAGATGCTGTGGTGACGCATGATTTGCACAACATTTTTCCTTTCTGGAAAGAGGGCTGGCCGATGGTGCAATTCGACAATGTCTATAAAATTCTAGCTGAAGATATTGCGATTCACTATCAAGCGGTATTAGATGAATTGATCAGCAAATATTAAATAGATATTCAGCTGAATTTCAGATGTATCTGTTCAGGTTTGAAAAAAGCACCACTTCATTTTGATGTGGTGCTTTTTTATGAATGCTAGAAAATCTGGATGCAGATCAAGCCCACACGAATACAGTGAATTTCACTATCCATCTGCTTCAGTGTTGTTTTGTATTTCCTGTGTTTCTACAATTCGTGTTACTAAAAGTTGGTCAATTTTAAAATGATCGACATCGACCACTTCAAATTTATAACCATCAAAAAGTACAGAGTCGGCAGGACGCGGGATTTTACGTAGCTTATACATCATAAAACCTGCAATGGTTTCATAATTTTCATCATCTGGCATTTCATCAATTTGCAGCGCGTGTTTAATGTCTTCAATTGGTGTACTGCCATCAATCAGCCAAGAATTGTTATCACGTTTAATGATTTGCTGATCTTCTTCAATAGGTGTTACCCAATCGCCCATCACAGTAATCATAATATCAGACAGGGTAATTACGCCCACAACCAACGCATATTCATTAATGACTACGGCAAATTTTTCTTTGGTAGAGCGGAAACGGTCTAAGACTTCAGACAGCGTGAGTGTATCTGGAATGGTTAATACATTACGGATGGTGCTTTCATTTAGTTGTAGTAAAGATTGATTATTGAGGATTCTGACCAGAATATCTTTGGCATCGACATAGCCAATAACATCATCAATATTTTCGCTACAGACCAAAAATTTGGAATAAGGATATTCTGCAAGTTTTTGACGAATACTGGCTTCAGATTCCTTTAGGGTAAAAAACACCACATTTTCACGTGTAGTCATACTCGAAGGCACGTTACGTTCTTCAAGTTCAAACACGTTTTCAATAAAGTGATGTTCCTGCTTTTGTAAAACACCTGCTTGAGCGCCTGCATCCATGACTGCAGAAATATCATCAAATGTAATATTGTCTTCGCGCGTGGTATTTACTTTAAATAAACGGAACAGCACGTTGGCAATCGCATTAATCATCCATGCCAAAGGCTTGCATATCCGAATAAAAATTTGAATCGGATTAATCACCGATACCGCAATTTTTTCAGGTGCGATCATTGCCAAACGCTTAGGCATTAGGTCGGCAAATAAAATAAACAGCGAAGTCACTAAGGTAAATGACAAGGCAAAACTAAGCGTTTCAGCCCATGGTCCTTGATAGAAGCGCACAACTAAGTTGTAAAAATAAGGACGGAATGCGCCTTCACCTAAAATACCACCTAAAATGGCAACTGCGTTTAAGCCAATTTGTGAGGCAGCAAAAAAATCAGCTGAGTTTTCTTGTAGGTCTAAAACTTTTTGGGCACGTTCATCGCCTGATTCGGCTAGAATTTTCAGTTTAACTTTACGTGCACCAGCCAACGCAATTTCAGTCAGCGATAAAAAACCAGCTCCGACAATGAGGATGAGGATAATAACAATATTCTGGAAGAGGCTCACGAATCCACCTGTGGATTATATTATTTTAAATATAACAATTTGAATCTTTATTAAATCATGATTAAACAATGAGGAATATCGAAATATTCCTCATCTGAGTATAAGCGTTTGTGCCAATAAGTTCAGTGAATTTTTAATTAATAGGCTGAAAATTGAGAGTTATTCAGTAAAAACTCACGGTTTTCTTCTTCAATCATTTGGCGCGCTACATATAAAATCAATTGGCGTAACCAACGGTGTGCAGGGTGATGATGTAACAACGGACACCATGCCATCTTTAATTCAAATTCTGGAATATAAAATGGTGGGTCTTTAATCAGTAAACTTTGGCTTTTGGCTTGTAAGCGCGCAATACGTGTAGGTAAGGTTGCGACTAAATCTACATTAGACGCGAGTAGTGCAGGCATTTGATAATGACGGGTAAACACCGAAATTTTACGTTTTTGTCCAATACGCTCTAAAGCTTGATCAATCCAACCCAGTCCCGCTTGTTTCTCTGGATTCACACCAAAACCAACGCCCATACCTGTTTTAGAAACCCAAATATGTTGTGCATCTAAGTAGCTTTTTAAATTCAGGTTATTGGCAGCAGGGTGTTTGTGATTGAGCAGGCAAGAAAAACTATCACGCCAAACTAAAACCTGATGGAAACTTTGTGGAATTTCATTAAAACGGTTAATTGCCAAATCAACTTTGCCTTGTTCCATATCGCGATAAGACACATCACTCGGGGTTAGAAAGTCCAATACCACATTGGGTGCTTCAGAGCGTAAAGCTTTAACCAAGCGTGGGACTAATGTGGCTTCTGCGTAATCGGAGGTCATAATCCGAAATACACGATTTGAAGTATAAGGGCGGAACTCAGTACGCGGCTCCAAAATCATAGAAAGGTCAGATAAGGCATCGCGGATACGCGGTTGTAATTCTAAGGCACGTTCAGTTGGCGTCATGCCTTCAGAAGAACGAATCAGCAGGGGATCATTAAATAAATTGCGCAAACGACGTAAAATGTTACTCATCGCAGGTTGGGTAACGCCCAATTGTTCTGCAGCACGGGTTACATTTTTTTCACGAAGTAAGACGTCAAGATAAATTAATAGATTAAGATCAACCCGCTCCAGATTCATAAAATAAATACCGAAAATAAAATCACTAAATTATTGGAATTATGCCATAAGCCGTAAGGCTTGTGTATAAATTATGATGAAAAAATCGACGAGATAAATAGCAAAAAATCTGAATAAAAACAGCCAGCCCCATCATTATTTCCTAAAGAAATGTAAGCTGCCTAGCACTGCATCTATACTTTTTAATATTAAATGCAAAAACACTTAAAAGCATTGGCAGAACTGATAGCAGATTCTATTTTGTATGAAACTTATGCACTTACATTGTGCTGAAAAGCAGCAAAATTTTGCTAAAAAATGGCAGAAATCGCCAATGCAAGCATTTTTTATGAAATGCAAGACTTAAGTCTAATGCAGAAAATATCGGCACAGAGATGAATTTGTAAGCAAAGATATTTGATTAATTTTCTAAATAAGGTTTTTAAAATCAATATGTTGTGTTTTTATTGTTTTTGTGAATTAAGACTTTGATCTATACATTTTTTTAAAAAATACCGAGAATTACACGAGAATATTGGATTAATTCATTCAGTCACTCTACTCTGTATTCATCGTAACGAAGTGCTCTAAATCTGAGCAATCAAGCATAAGCGCGATTTAGCCTTCGATTGATAAATCCTAAATAATATTACAGGGTACAATATCATGACTACATACCAAACAGCGATTGATGCAATCCGCGAATTAAAAGCAAAATTCGGCAACACTTGGGCAGACATCAGTCCTGAAGATGCTGCGCGTATGCAAATGCAAAACCGTTTCAAAACTGGTTTAGATATTGCTAAATATACAGCTGCGATTATGCGTCGTGATATGGCTGCTTATGATGCTGATTCAAGCAAATACACTCAATCTTTAGGTTGCTGGCACGGTTTTGTTGCGCAACAAAAAATGATTGCGAACAAAAAATACTTCGGTACTACTGAACGCCGTTATATCTACCTTTCTGGTTGGATGGTTGCTGCACTTCGTTCAGAATTCGGTCCACTTCCTGACCAATCTATGCACGAAAAAACTTCTGTTCCTGCATTGATCGAAGAAATCTATACATTCTTACGTCAAGCTGACGCAAAAGAATTAAACGATTTGTTCCGCGCACTTAAAAAAGCACAAGACGCTGGTGATACTGCTAAAGCTGCTGAAATCACTGCTCAAATCGACAACTTTGAAACTCACGTTGTGCCAATCATTGCGGACATCGACGCTGGTTTCGGTAACGAAGAAGCAACTTACTTATTAGCTAAGAAAATGATCGAAGCGGGTGCATGTGCACTTCAAATCGAAAACCAAGTTTCTGACGCGAAACAATGTGGTCACCAAGCTGGTAAAGTAACTGTTCCACACGAAGACTTCATCGCTAAAATCCACGCGTTACGTTATGCGTTCTTAGAAATGGGTCTTGACGACGGTATCATCGTTGCACGTACTGACTCTGAAGGCGCTGACTTAACTCAAAAAATCCCAGTAGTTAAAGAGCCAGGCGACATCGCTTCTCAATACATCAGCTACTTAGACACTCAAGAAATTGACATCTCTGAAGCGAAAGAAGACGAAATCCTAATCAAGCGTGATGGTAAATTACACCGTCCTAAGCGTTTAGCTTCTGGCTTGTACCAGTTCCGTGAAGGCACTCAAATTGACCGCGTTGTACTTGACTGTGTAACTAGCTTACAAAACGGTGCTGACCTTCTTTGGATCGAAACTGCGACTCCAAACGTAGAAGAAATCGCTCACATGGTTAACCGTGTACGTGAAGTTGTGCCAAATGCGAAACTTGTTTACAACAACTCTCCATCATTCAACTGGACACTGAACTTCCGTCAACAAGCGTACGACCGTTGGGTTGCTGAAGGTAAAGACGTATCTGCATACGACCGCGCTAAATTAATGAGCGCTGAGTACGACGATTCTGAATTGGCTGCTGAAGCTGACGAAAAAGTACGTACATTCCAAGCAGACGCTTCTCGTGAAGCAGGCGTGTTCCACCACTTGATCACTCTGCCTACTTACCACACAGCTGCTCTTTCTACTCACGAGCTTGCTCAAGGTTACTTCGGTTCTGAAGGTATGTTGGCTTATGTTGCTGGCGTACAACGTAAAGAAATCCGCGGTGGTATCGCTTGTGTTAAACACCAAGCAATGGCTGGTTCTGACATCGGTGACGATCACAAAGAAATTTTCTCTGGTGACAACGCGCTTAAAGCAGCGGACGAAGCTAAAAACACAATGAACCAATTCAACGCGTAATCGCTTGATGGTTTAAAAGAAAACCCTGCTGATGCAGGGTTTTTTTATGGCTATTTAAAATAGTCAAAGAACTTTGAAACATCCTTAAATTGATGTTCCTTCATTTATGAAATGCAGCAGCTGTAACCTATTTAATTTTGATCACATCTGCCTGTACAGAAGCAGGGTAATGGAAAGACACCTTAATCCATTGTTTTTGTTGTGCAGGAATCGGTTCTAAAAATTGCGGATCGACTACAGCAGCATATTCCTGATATTGCTGATCGACCAAAACCAAGTCATTGGCATGTAATTGTAATGCTTGATCAGATTGATTGTGAATTGCCAGAAAATAATCGTGTGCCATCACAGGGTCGTTTAATTCTTTGACCTCAATATTTTGTACGTGTTCAGCCTGAATATCGACATGCTTCAGGGCATTACTGACTTGCATATTTTCTACAGGATGTAAGAAAACCTGAGTTTCATTTTTCTGTTGATTTTGTATATTTTTCTGATTGTATAAGCTGAATTGAAGACCGTGAGCTGTGAGTTGAATACGTGCATAGGCTTGCCCATTTTCTGTATTGAGCAACCATTCATTTGCCGTGTTTTGCGATGGGTGTTGGTTCTGTTTGTCTTGCTGATTGTTGCCCTGAGCAGCTTGAATCGTTCCCGCCACTTGGTTTTCGCGCTGGCGCTGTTTCGAGCGTTTAATGTCGCTGAGTTGAAAGGTTTGATCATCATTCAGGCGTAAATGAATCACATGCTGTTCACAGTTGTCACAAGGCAATAAGGCTCTAAAGTTACCTGTAGCTTGTCCTGTCCATGAAGTTGCTGAATTTTGAACTTCAGTTTTGGGCGTAATTTGTGGCTCAGAAGGCAAAGCGGATTGATATTCCCTGCTTGGATCAGTTGATCCGCAAGCTACTAAAAATAAGCTAAGTGTACTGAGTGCAATCGGATAACGATTCAGCATAAATGTTCTAAACTTCAAACTTGTCTTGCTGCCACCTTAAACTTTCACCTTGTATCTGAAAAGCCAATTTGCCTTATTTTTAATGAAGATTTGTAGCAAATCATAACAAGCCCGATGTTTTAAAGTTTTAAGTTTCACTTCAAGGATTACATCGGATTAGACCGTAAAAAACTCAGCAAACTGTGCGTAAATTTATATATTTACCATTTTAAACTTGCTTGAATCTAGCAATGAATAAGCGCAAAAACAGTATGATTTTGCATGGAATGACAAAAATAAGATGAGTGCAGGAAATTTTTATACATTTATAAAGTATTTGTTTATTTATTCGTCGTTTTAGACTTTTGTATTTGTCGATGCTTGCTAAAATTCGCACACTTTATTTGGGGTATGCGGTTGTGTTTGAAAAGTTAGCTGAGCGAAGCTTAAATTTAATGGGTTGGGAAATCGACAATCATTGTCCGTTGGAATTAGACCAATATGTGATGATTGCTGCACCGCATACCAGTAATTGGGATGCCTTATATGCACGCTTAGGGCTTAAAGCTTTGGGCGTTAATGTTCGCTTGACCATTAAAGACAGCTATATGAAATTGCCGTTTGGGCCATTTGTCCGTGCGATGGGAGGTATTGGTATAGACCGTCGTCCGAAAGCACCAGGCGAAGCACGACCTAGTATGGTTCAGCTCATGACGGACTTATTTAAAACCCATCCTAAATTGGTGATGTTGGTGACGCCTGAAGCCACACGTGCGCGTCAAGAACAATGGAAAACAGGTTTTTATCATGTTGCGTTAAATGCAGGTGTGCCAATTGCTTTGGCGTATATGGATTACGCAAAAAAGAAAACGGGTGTGGGAAAAATTGTGCATCCAACCGGTGATTTTGAAAAAGATATGGCTGAAATCATGACATTTTATGCGCAGGTTCAAGCAAAATTTCCTGAAAGTTTTAGTGTCGATACACGTTACTATTCAGAATAAGCACACTATTTCAGTGTAATAATCTATCAAAACTAAAAGACAGGGGATTATCCCTGTCTTGCTTTAAAACGTGGATTGGATTTGCAAATCACAAATAATTTGCCACGACGTTTCACAATTTGACAATCGGCACGCGATTTTGCACTTTTTAAAGATGAACGAACTTTCATGAAGATAAACACTACAATATGTAATGTTATAATATTACATTAATGGATGGCTCTTGAAAAGTGTCGATAGTCATAAAATTACCGCGTATCTTTTAAGGAGAAAATTTAAACAACAATCTTTTGGTATAAGCCCGCACGTACAGTTCCCGCTTTGCTCTCTTTAACTTTTTGCCAAGTCTGCGGTAATTTTAACAGGTTTAAATCACGATCTGCTTCAACATAAATCAGACCTTGTGCCGCAATGAGTGGATCAGCCAACCCTGCCAATTCTTCCCATAAATCTAAACTATAAGGCGGGTCTAAAAATACCAAATCAAACTGATCTTTTAGTGTCGCCAAAGCATGTTGTGCGGTAGAAACTTTTAATTGTGCTTTGCTTTTATTGACGCGTAATAATTCTAAATTTTGCTGTAAAAACTGTGCTTGTGTACGGTTTGGCTCAATCATGACCACGTGTGCCGCACCGCGAGACAGGGCTTCAAAAGCTAAAGCGCCCGAACCTGAACAGAGGTCTAACACTTTGGCGTTTTGCACATCCCACATTAACCAGTTGAATAAGGTTTCGCGCACTCGGTCGGGCGTAGGGCGTAATCCCTCAATTGAAGCAAAAGCCAACTGACGACGTTTCCATTCTCCACCAATAATGCGTAGTTGATTTTTCATGGCTTAGTCGCTCTCAATTGGGTTAGTGGGTACAACTGCTGTTGGCGCAGTTGCAGGTGGATTGGTTGGAGCTGAACTCGGAGTAGTTTGCGAAGGATTTGGGTTGAGCGCAGGGTGATTGGTTGCTGTATTCGGATTATTCACGTTATTCGTATTTGGTGCAGTAGATGAAGGGACTTCACCACTTGGCAATTCACTTGGTTTTAAACCTGCAGTCATTAAGCCACCACTCACTTGTGCGGCAGATGGACGAATTGGCTTTTTATTTTTATTCAGTAACCAATAGTCTAAAATTGGACGCGCCAAAGCCGTTGCTGCAGAACCACCGCGACCATTTTCTAGAATGATGGCAATTGCGATTTCAGGGTTTTCGGCAGGAGCGAAGCCAACAAATAAACCGTGGTCAAGCTGACGGTCGGTCAATAAGGCTTCGTTATAGCGTTTACCTTGCGCAATACTTTTAACCTGTGCTGTACCTGTTTTACCTGCAACTGAATATTGCAAGCCGCCTTTAATCCCTTTACCTGTACCTGATTGAATCACATCAACCATGGCATCACGCATTTTAATCCAGTCTTCTTCTGTGCCGTTAAAGTCAATTTTTCCGTTGGTACCATTGTGAACTTTAAATGGTTTCGCGCCACGACTTTCACGTAACACGTGCGGTGTGACTTTAAATCCTTTGTTGGCGGTGATGGCGGTGGCCATTGCTAATTGCAATGGTGTCGAGGTAAATGCACCCTGACCAATACTGACGGAAATTGTTTCACCTTTCATCCATTTGGCTTTGCGCGTACGCATTTTCCAGTCCGGGTTTGGGTAGAGTCCTGTGCTTTCACTTGGTAAATCGACCCCAGTTTTTTCACTAAAGCCAAATTGACGCATCCAGTCGTTCATTTTTTCAATGCCCATGCGATACGACAATACATAGAAGTAGGTATCACACGACACGACTTGAGCTTTGTGCATATCGACAATGCCATGCCCAGTTTTTTTATGGTCACGGAAACGGTGGCTGTCGCCTGGTAAAGTGAAATAACCATAATCCTGAATGGCGGTTTTCCAGTCGACATAGCCATAATGAATACCGCCTAAACCAAACATCGGCTTAATGGTAGAACCCGGTGGATAAACACCTTGTACTGCACGGTTATAGAGTGGTTGATCTAAATTATCGCGTAAGGCAGAGTAGTCGGTATGGCTAATACCTGTGACAAATAAGTTAGGGTTAAAACTCGGACTGGAGACTAAAGCTAAAATTTCACCTGTACGTGGGTCAAGTGCCACAATTGCACCACGGCGTTCTGCCAGTTGTTCAGAGGCGACCACTTGCAAGCCATAATCCAATGACAAAAACAAATCATTGCCACGTACAGGGTCTTTACGTCCTAAATTGCGCAGCACATTACCATGTGCATCGGCTTCTACAGATTCGTTGCCGGGTACGCCATGTAGCAAGTGCTCATACGATTTCTCCACCCCAATTTTGCCAATCAAGTTGGTGCCTGCATAAGCATCTTTGTCAATTTCTTTCAGTTCTTTGTCGTTAATGCGCCCGACATAACCAATCACGTGCGCAAATAAGTCACCATGCGGATAGTAACGTGTCATCTGGGTTTCAATATTGACCCCAGGGAATTGAAATTTAACTTCACTAAAACGGGCAATATCCGATTCATTTAAATTCAGCTTGATCGATACACGTTCAGTTTTACGTGAAGTTTTAATCCGACTTTTAAAGCGATCGATATCTTCTTCTGTCAGTTGTAAAACAGGTGTCAGTCGCGCAATGGTATCGTCAACATCTTCAACATCTGCACGGCTTAAAGTGGCTGAGAACACAGGGTAGTTATCTGCCAATAACACACCATTGCGGTCATAAATATAACCACGTGCAGGTGCGAGTGGTTGTAGCCGAATTCGGTTTTTATCTGATGCAGTCGCAAATTCATCGTAGCCGCTAATTTGTAAAAAGGCATAACGAGCCACCAACAGCAGCAAGAAAAAAACCACAACACCCACCGAAAAAAAGATGCGATTGCGAAAAATACGCTTCTCTTGCTGAGCATTTTTTAACGGATAGTGTTGTTTCATACAAAAATTGGCTTAACAAAAATGAGGGAGAACGAATTTGGACTATTCTAACGCATCTATTGGCAATTTTGAGTAACCATGTTTGACTGAATTGCCCGATTTAACCTAGAAGATGGGCGCAATCTTAATTTTTGACTTTAGCGACATCAAAATTGTAATTTGCTGTATATAAGAATCCTGACAATTCTGCTAGAGTCAAAACACGAAAACAGGACTGTTTTTAAAATTAAAACAAATGGACACTGGTGACAATAATGACAAAAGTCTATTCTTTCGTGGCATTACTTGCCTTTTCAAGTTTTAGCTTTGCTGGGAACACTACTTTTTTACCTGAAGCAAAAATTAGCGCAGATAGCGCAAAAACCTGGAATGTAGGGGCGGGTATTACCCAAAAATTACTGCATTTGAATGGTGAATGGGTCAATCCTTATGGCATTGCCTATCTAAAAGCGGGGGCTTTTTTAAATGGTGACCATGAAGTCGGTGGGCAAACAGGTTTTCGTTACCCATACCACCTCACAGGTAAAGACAAAAATGGTTATTATATTGGCGCTTACGCAGGACACCTAGAATCTAAATGGGTGGATGGTGAAGAAAAAGCGCGTTTAGGTGCAGGCATTGATCTGGCTTATGTATTACTGAGCCCTGAACGCATCAGTAGCTTTAGTGTTGGCATTGGCGCAGGTGAAAAATTGGAAGATCGACAAGGGCGAGTGATTGCGGAAACTGAGCCTAGACTACAATTTTCCTATACGCTCAGTATGGGTTTGTAGTCAGAATAGTGACTTTTAACTACTTTAGAATCTTGTAATTAGAACTAAATATGGAAAAAATGCATGCTTGAGTACGTCAATCAGTTGTGGCAAACCTTTTTGAATCGTCCAGATTTTTGGGCCGTGCTCAGTATTATTCCTGTGACTGCTTTTGTGACTTGGGCGCACGTGTGGATGGCACTAAAAATGGTGTTCTATCCAATTAGCTTTTGGGGCTTTCACCTTGGGCCTATTCCTGTGGGATGGCAGGGGATTGTACCGCGTAAAGCAGGGCGTATTTCAGGCATCATTACCGATAACACATTGTCAAAATTAGGTTCATTGCGTGAGTTTCTCAATGCTATGGACCCTGACGATATGGCGCGTATTATTGGTGAGCAAGTGGGTTTTGAACTTGAGCACTTAATTGATGAGGTCATGTTAGACCGCAATGCTGTGCTTTGGGAAAACCTACCGTATTCGATTAAACGCCGTATTTACGCACAGGCGCATAAACAATTGCCAGGTGTGCTGCGTGAATTGGTGACTGAACTGACCTTGAATGTTGAATCCTTGGTGGATATGCGTGAAATGGTGGTCAGCCAAATGGAAGGTGATCGCCGCTTAATGGTGCGTATGTTCCTAAAAGTCGGTCAAAAAGAAATTAACTTTATTTGGCATATCAGTGCATTGATTGGGATGTTCTTTGGTATTTTCCAAATGATTGTTTGGTTTCTTGTACCATGGCACTGGACGGTTCCATTTTGGGCGGCAATTTGGGGCTTCTTGACCAACTGGATTGCGATTTGGATGGTATTTAACCCAGTCGAACCACATTACGTGAAATATCCGCAGTTCTTTAAATTGACTGAAAATCGTCAATTTCCATGGATTAAGCCAGTGATTCCACGCATTGGGACTTATAATATTCAGGGTGCGTTCATGAAACGCCAAGAAGAAGTCTCGGATGTGTTTGCAACGGTAGTCACAGAAGATCTGATTACGTTAAAATCGATTATGACTGAAATGATGTATGGCAGTAAAAAAGACAAAACCCGCCGTATTGTCAAACGCCACATCAACGAAATTATGGAAACACCATTGGTTCGTACCTCTTTACAGTTGTCTTTGGGGCCAAAAGAGTATGCCAAACTCAAGACTGACTTGATTGATCGTTCGATTGAAATTACGATGGTGCCTGTATGCGACCCTGCCTTTAATGCGAGCCGTGCACAGAAAATTTATCAAATGTTCAGAGATCGTATTCGTGAACTGACGCCAAAAGAATTCCAGAATCTCTTGCGTCCTGCCTTTCAGGAAGATGAGTGGATTTTAATTGTCTTGGGTGGTGTAACTGGTTTTATTGCTGGTTTAATACATTTGTTTGTCGCTTTCTTATAAGAGGATGCTGGCTGCGTAAAGGGCGATGGCTCTGATATGCAACGAGTGTCAAATACATTGTTAAAATGAGGATGTTTTTTTATGCGCATTATCTTACTCGGACCACCTGGAGCAGGTAAAGGTACACAAGCTCAGTTGATCTGTAAGCGCTACAATATCCCACAAATTTCAACCGGTGATATGCTCCGTGCTGCAATTCGTGAAGGTACTGAATTAGGTCTACAAGCCAAAAGCGTTATGGACGGTGGCGGTTTGGTATCCGATGAACTGATCATTGGCTTAGTGAAAGAGCGTATTGCGCAGCCAGATTGCGTGAATGGTTGTATTTTTGATGGTTTCCCTCGCACCATTCCACAAGCTGAAGCTTTGGAAAGTGAAGGCATCAATATCGACCACGTGATTGAAATTGATGTTGCAGACGAAGAAATCGTACAGCGTTTGTCTGGTCGTCGTCAGCACCCTGCATCTGGTCGTATTTATCACCTTGTTTACAATCCACCAAAAGTGGAAGGTAAAGATGACGAAACTGGCGAAGATTTGGTTCAACGTCCAGATGACCAAGAAGAAACCATTCGTAAGCGTTTAAAAGCGTATCACTCAGAAACTGAGCAATTGGTTGGCTTCTATCAAGGTCGTGCTGCTTCTGGTGAAAATGCACCAAGCTATAACAAATTGAATGGTCTTCGTCCAATTGAAGAAGTTCAAGCAGATTTGTTTGCTATTTTAGACCAAGCAAAATAAGTCTAGGTCTTAGACCAAGTCTGTTTAAAAGAAAATAAAATCGTTTAAACAGGCTGCTTGTTTTGACTTTAAAAGAGTCCTGATTCATATTAGGGCTCTTTTTATTTGTGTCAGTTTGGGAGAGTGCTTTGCAACATGCTGCTGTGATCATCATGTTATTGGCAAGTATTGCCGTTTTAGGCTTTCTTGTTTTTGTGAGCTATAAGTTGTTGCGCAACACACAAGCTCAGAATTCGGCTGAAAAAAAATCAGGCAAGCACTATCAATTGCATCCGAAACTTAAACAACAGCAAGAGCAACAACGTCAGTCTGAAGATTCTCAGGATAAATAAACCATCACACATCTGCAAAAGATTGCAATTTTAAATTTGGGCAGTTTTTATAAAACCTTATGAAAAAGAATAAAATTCTATTAATAATTCTTGTGGTTGGTATTATTACTTTAGGTATTGTAATTTTTCTCTGTACACGACAAATTTCACAGAACCCTTATCCTATCAGGATTCTGCTTTCTTAAAATTGCCAAAATTTCCTTAAACTCTTCTTTTTTCCCAAAACCAATTAAACGCTGAATCGCCATTTGAACA
>NZ_VOXY01000050.1:0-1011 GCF_013420525.1 Acinetobacter sp. YH01003
GCCAGTCAAGTTGATTGGTTGCATTGTTTAATTCCCGAATACTGTTGTTGAGTGCGTCTATTTGCTTCTGATTGGCGTTTTTTAGGTGTTTTTCGGTCTTATTGAGTACTCCGCTAGCCACTTCCTTATAAAACGCTTCTAATCGCTTGTTATCGTCTGCTATGGCTTCTCGATACTCTTTCATAGATGCCAGTAAAATATAGAGCTGGTCATCTAGGTCGTTTTGGTTGCTCATCGGTACATTCCGCCCTGATCTAAGTCTTGTGATGCTTTACGGTTGGCTCGCTCGGCTTTCTGTTGCTCTAGTTTTTGCTGTCGTTGTATTTCGGCTTGGCGTTCTTGTTCTAGGCGTTTAGCTTCTTGGTTTTTCTGCCATTGCTCGAAGCCTTGCTCGGCACGGTTTAAACCGTGCTGTAAAACGCTGTCTGTGCGCTGTTGCTGTTGCTTGAGCTGTTGGGCGTTCTGCTGTTTCACATTGTCATTAAAACGGCTGATTTCAGTGTCTATGCCTTGTCTGCGTAATTGGGTGACTTTAGTGCCTTCATGGATGGTGGCTTGTAGTCCGTTATTCTGATCGGCATAGCTGCGGTGATCTATTTTTTCTCGGTAGCCTGCTCGTTCTAATGCGTGATTGGCTAAATTTGCCCACGTTTCCCGAATCTGTTTAATTTCGTCTTGGGTTGTCCCCATACCAAGGCTTTTTCGTTTGGCGTTGCTGAGTTCAATATCGGTTTTGGTGGTCAGAGTGAGTTTATTGTCTGCATCCAATTCGGCTTTTCGGGTTGTGAGCATGATATGGGCGTGATGGTTTTTATCATTACCGCCTTTACTGGGTTCATGGATGGCTAAGTCTGCAATCACGCCATAGCGATCAACTAAGGCCGTGGCAAATTCTTTTGCCAAGTCCTTACGTTGATCAGCGTCTAATTCATCAGGTAGGGCAATGACCCATTCTCTAGCAGTTCGAGCATCTTTGCGGTTTTCGGACTGTTCCGCCAAGTTCCACAATTC
>NZ_VOXY01000051.1:0-1007 GCF_013420525.1 Acinetobacter sp. YH01003
CTCTGTACACGACAAATTTCACAGAACCCTTATCCTATCAGGATTCTGCTTTCTTAAAATTGCCAAAATTTCCTTAAACTCTTCTTTTTTCCCAAAACCAATTAAACGCTGAATCGCCATTTGAACATAGTCTAAACCATAGCGAAATAAACTCATTGAGAGTCGTCCATGCTTCTTTATTTTTATCGCTTTTTTTTGATTATGTTGCCATTCACCCGTTAAGTAACACCAACAGAAGCTTATAGCTAACACCGCAATCAATTTTTTCACTCGTCTAGGGTCTGTCAAGCGCGTATTTTCAAGATTAAACCCGCGTCCTTTGAGACAACTGAATAAGGTTTCAATTTCCCAGCGTAATGCATAATCCTGAATAGCATTGGCATTAAACTGAGGAGAAACGACGAGTAAAAGCTCTCCATTTTCTAACTGTAGTGCACTTATATATAGTTTCACCCGACCAACCAAAATCCGTCGTTTACGACATTCAATTTGACCAACTTTAAGATGGCGAAATAAATCACTAATTTTATGATTCTTTCCTAAATGATTGGTGACAATGAAGTTTTTTTAACACGAATGCAGAAGTTGATGTCTTGTTCAATTAACCATGTAAACCACTGCTCACCGATAAACTCTCTGTCTGCGAACACATTCACAATACGGTCTTTACCAAAAATGGCTATAAAGCGTTGAATCAAAGCAATACGCTCTTTCGTATCTGAATTTCCACGTTTATTAAGCAATGTCCAAAGGATAGGTATCGCTATTCCACGATAAACGATTGCGAGCATCAGGATATTAATATTTCGTTTTCCCCATTTCCAATTGGTTCTATCTAAAGTCAGTTGCACTTGGTCGAATGAAAACATATTGAAAATCAACTGAGAAATTTGACGATAATCAAAATACTGACCTGCAAAGAAGCGCTGCATACGTCGATAAAATGATTGTGGTAAACACTTGATGGGCAAGGCTTTAGATGCAGAAGAAAGATTACATGTTTGCTT